>JAKPRU010001269.1 GCA_029557025.1 Candidatus Omnitrophota bacterium
CGCCGCTCGCTGTCCATCCACAGTGACACGGCTTTCAACCCGTCCGGAGCGTCCTTTGATCTTCATAATCTGCGTCTCGATCACCAGTTGGTCCCCCGGAACAACCGGCCGCCGGATTTTCGCTTCATTGATCGCCGACAAATACACCTGCTTGCCGGCGTTTTGCTCCAGGGAAAGCAGCAAAACGCCGCCCGCCTGCGCCATGGCTTCGATAATCAGAACACCCGGCATGATGGGGCGGTTTGGGAAATGCCCCTGGAAAAACGGCTCGTTGGCGGTGACGTTCTTGACCGCAACAACTCGACTGTTCTCGTAATCCAGCTCCAGAACCCGGTCGATCAACAGGAACGGATACCGATGCGGAAGAATTTCCCGAATGCGATTGATATCGAGCGGCGGCTCAAACGATTTCTTCGCCTGTTGTTCGCGTTCTCGGATTGTTTCCAGGATCTTGCGGACAAATCGGACGTTGAACGCATGGCCCGAGCGAACTGCAACAACATGCGCCTTGATCGGGCGGCCCAACAACGTGAAATCCCCCAGCACATCCAGCACCTTATGCCGCACAATCTCATCATCAAAACGCAGGTTCTTATTCAGAAACTCCTCTTCACCGATCACGATGGCACAGTCCAAACTGCCCCCTTTGATCTTGCCGTCCTGGCGCAGGGCCTGGATATCCTTCAGAAATCCGAAGGTTCTGGCCGGAGCGATCTTCTCCGTGAAGATCTCTTCCGTGATCCAAAAAGAGGTCGAGCGGATAC
This sequence comes from Candidatus Omnitrophota bacterium, assembly GCA_029557025.1. Taxonomy (GTDB): domain Bacteria; phylum Hinthialibacterota; class Hinthialibacteria; order Hinthialibacterales; family JAKPRU01; genus JAKPRU01. The sequence continues at coordinate 765 of JAKPRU010001269.1, forward strand.
CCACGGCCGGATGATCGTAGTCGATCTTGTACGTAATTTCGAATCGGTGCGAGGGAATCACGGCGAGTTCCAGGCCGTTTTCGAACAGCCAAATCGGTTGATCGATTTCCAGATAGGACCGGGGACGATCCAGTGTGACAATCCCCGCCTCGCGGATCATCTCCACAAACGGTAACGCGCTTCCATCGGCAATAGGAGGTTCTTTCGAGGTCAGTTCGATAATGAGATTGTCGATACCCAAGCCGCTGCACGCTGCAAGCACGTGTTCGACCGTCAGAATCTGTTCTTCACCCCGGCCGAGCGCCGTCAGGTAAAGGCTGTCTTCAATCGAGGCGTTCTCCGCGCTGACCTTGATTCGCGGCTCACCGGGAAGGTCTTTGCGAACAAACACAATCCCGCCATCCGGCTCATTCGGCCCGACGGTGATCGTGGTTTCCTCGCCGGTGTGTAAACCCACCCCTCTCAGGGAGGCTCGACTGGCGACCGTTTTCTGCATATCCCCTGTGGAATTCATTTTCGTAAAATTATGATTTCTCCTTGTCTTGATGCTGGACTCGTTTCTCCAGATCGGAAATTCGTTTCTGTAAATCGGGAACACGGCGCAAATAGACATGAAGCCGCCGTTCCAGACCGTGAGGCTGTGCCGGACTCCCGGAATAGGCCTGCCCGCCCGCCAGGTTTTCTTCCACGTAGCTTTTCGCACCGACCGTCGAATATGCGCCGATCGTAACACCCGGAGCGACAACCACCTGACCCGCCAACGTCACATGTTCCTCCAGGGTGACACCTTCACCAATGGTCACTTGGGCAACAATAATGCAATTCTCCCCCAGATGGGCGCCGGCCCGGATTCCAACCAGGTTGTCGATCTTGGTGCCTCGCGAGATCACCGTGTCGCGGTTTCCCCCACCGGCTACAGTCACATTGGCTCCAAGCTCCACATCATCTCCCAGGATAATCCGCGTCGAATGCCCCTGGTCGGGCGCCTGCCTGGAAATCAGGCTTGTTCCCCCATGAATAATCACGCTATTACCGATGACCGTGTTCGGACAGATCGTCACGTTGGGATACAGAACCGCGTCCTGTCCGATCTGAGTACCCTCTCCAATAAATGTCCCCGGATAGATGCTGGACCGGTCACCGATCACCACATTGTCCTCAATGACCGCATTGGCCATGATACTGACTCCCTGCCCCAAACGGACAGTCGGGGCGACTATGGCCCGCTCGTGAACGCCGCCGTCCCGCACCGGGGTTTCGCCGAGAAGGAGTTTGAGCGCCCGGGTAAATGCCAGGTATGGATCATCCGTAACCAGCAGCGGACGGAAATCGGTAACCAAGTCCCGACCGACAATCAGCGCAGAGGCCCTGCAAACCCGGATTCGGGCCACATACTTCGGGTTGGCGACAAAGGAAATATCCCCCGCCTCCGCCTCGTCAATGCCGCTGATTCCATGAATCTGGATATCGGCATTGCCGACCACATCGGCTCCGAGCAGTTCACCCAGTTGTCGCAACGAGATCGAACGCATCGAATTCCTGCTCTACTTCCCCTTTTTCTCCGTTTCTTTTTTCTCTGTTTCCTTTTTCTCCGGTGCCATCGTGTTGAGTTTGTTGATCACCTTGTCGGTAATGTCGTACTGAGCGGCGCTGTAGGCCAGGTCGGCCCGTTTAAAAATGAACTCATAGCCTTCCTGTTTTGCGATCTCCTCCACAACGGCCTGCAATTTCTCGCGAAGCGGGTCCAGGGTTTGCTTCAATCTTGAATTCAGCTGGACCTGTCTTTCCCGCTGGATTCCTCTCACTTCCGCCTTTCTCTTTTCCAGGTCGTTGAGTTTTTTGGTGTATTCCTCCGGTTTCATCAGCGACCTTTGCGCCTGGAGTTCCTCATATTCTTTGACCAACGGCGCCGTCATTTCATCCAGGCTTTTCTGAGAATCCTCTCGTGCAGCACGCAGTTCCGCTGCTTTTGCTTTAAACACTTCTGCTTCTTCCAAAACCCGTTCCACATCGACAAATCCCAACTTCGGTCCGCTGGTCTGCGCTGTAACATCCGAAGAAAGCACAATACTCCCGAGTGCCAGCACTCCAATGATTCCCAATGCCCATATACCGGTTACTTTCATTGTTTCAGTCCTCCAAAATCTTCTATTTCGATGTTCTGCCCCGGAGATACGGAATCCGACTCCAGGTTTACAGGATGGGAAAAGTCCACTTGGCTCGCTAGAAGGACTGGCCAAAACTGAAGTGGAGATTTTCCTCTTCGTCATCGTCTTCTTTGCTGATGGGAATGGCGTAATCGAGGCGGACCATCGCGCCGATGGGTAAATTGACGCGGATCCCCACACCCGTGCTGAACCGCAGCTCGCCCAAGTCGATATCGCCAATCTCCGTGTATCCCGCGCCGGAATCCAGGAAAAACACCCCTTGCAACATATCAAAGAACGGGTATCGAAGTTCGGCTCTGCCGATCAACGCGGCTTCGCTGCCCAGCCAGACCTCCTTCGAGTACTCATAAATCCCGTAGGGCGGGTAAAACCGACGACGGACAACCGTATCCCGTTCCGTCAGCGTTCCTTCTTCAAATCCACGTACCGTGTTTGCGCCGCCGATCCAAAACCTTTCCTGCAACGGCAAATAATCCGTCGACCCGAACGGTTCGGCCAGGCGCACTTCCCCGGAAAGCATCAAAACCAACTTCCCGGTCAAGGTATGGTAGTAGTTGGTTTCTCCGATCATCTTTGCAAACTCGTTGTCGGCAAGCCCGGCCAGCTCAAGAGAAACCTGGTTGAACGTTCCACTGGTCGGATTCGCCGTGAAATCCCTCGTATCTCTGGACAGGCCAAGCAAGAGACTGGTTGTAACGTTCTCGTCGGAATCGTAAATATCCGGAGCCTGCACCACCTCGGTCAGTCGGTCGTCAAAGACACTCATATCGGACTGTTCAACCTGAAATCCAAAATAATACCGGCTGTAGTCGAACAGGGGATGGGAAAACGTTGTCTGGTTCCCAAACCGTTCTTCCTCGAATTCACGTCCACCGTATGAATCAATATCGTAATAGTAAAACTCCGTATTCAACGCGTATTCCGATCCGAGCAGGTACGGTTCATTGAACCCCACCACAAAACGGTCTCGGATTCCGCCGAACTCCACCGTACTGTAAAACTCTTGTCCCCGGCCAAACAAGTTCCGTTTGCGAAATTCCACAAAGGCGCCGGGGCCGAATGTCGTATTGTAGCTACCGCCGAACATGATACTTCCCGTCTGAATTTCCTCCAACTGAAGAATGAGATCCGCCACAGTGGGATCATCCGGACGAATCAGCGGTTCCGAAAATCCCGGTTGAAGGTTCATCTGGTTGGGAACAGGAAACTCGCGGGCTTTGAAAAACCGAAGGTTGACCAACTTGCGGTCAGCCTCCATGACCTTGCTCCAGTCCAGAACATCCCCAGGCTTGAGATCGATCTCCCGCCTGATGACATAGTCTTTCGTGATAAACTCATCTTTCTTCAGTTCGACGACCGAACCGTCCTCCATGACAGTCACGCCCTGGATCTGAATCTCTCCCAAGTGCAGACGATCCGCCTCTCCGATGTTGATCGTCACATCCACGACGGGTTCTCCTTCTCGCTTCTGAAAGGTCTTTTGGATGCGGGTATTGTAGTAACCCTGGTTTCGGTAAAGGTTCAGAATCTTGAAAAGATCCTGGCGTATAGTTCCTTCCGAATAGAAATCCCCGTTTTTTAAAGTAATCTGACCGAGGATTTCCTCAGTGGTGAAAATCTCGTTCCCTTCGACGCCGGCTTTCCCGAATCGGTAACGGGGACCTTCGTTGATTCGCACGGTGACCGCCAGCCCGTTCTCTTCTTCTACCGGACCTTCCTGGGTAACCTGAACATCCAGATACCCACGATCCAGGTACAGGTACTGAATCACTTCCAAGTCCCGTTTCATAATCGATTCCGTGTAATCCCGTCGCAGGAAAAACCAGGATGGCTTGGTTTGCATTCGTTTTCGGATCTGTCGGTCGGAGTATTCCTGGTTCCCTTCGATGGAAAGGCGAATCAACGGCAGTTTCCTGCCTTCCTGAATCCGAAAGACAGCAACCGTCTCAAAAGGCGTCTCCTGTTCCTCCAATTCGGCCTGAATCGTGGTGCGTGGAAAGGCTTTCTGTTCATAAAAAGAGAGGAGCTTGGTTCGATAGGATTCCAGTCGGTCATTATCCATGAAAACCGACATGCCCTCTTTCCATCCGAGCTCCGTCTGTAGTTTCTTACTGCTGATTTCCTTGTTCCCCTCAAAGCGGACTCCCACCAGGATCGGTTTCTCCCAGACATTGTAAATCAGGCGAATCCCGCCCTCGACCGATTCCGCCTCCACATTCACGTCGGCAAACTTGCCGAGCTCCATGATCTTGCGAACATCTTCCCGGAGAAGCGCTTGAAGACCGGCCTTGTAATCCTGACCGGCGCGCGTCTGGATCACACCGGCAATCTCGGCGGGATCGACATGAACGGTTCCCTCAATCACGATTTCTGTGATCAGTTCCGTCCTCCCCGGATAAGGAAATGAAAAGACCAGCACAAGAATTATGAGAGTATAAATCCGGCGGTTCAGACTTGCACCTCCTCCACCGAAGCTTCACGAAACTCCGGTCCGTCCTTGCCGACCTCTACGATCACCTCCGCCCCTCCCCGGAATCGGCCCTTCAGGATTTCCTCCGCAAGAGGATCCTCCAGGCGTTTCTGTATCGTCCGTTTCAGAGGGCGAGCACCGTATGTCGGATCGAAACCTTGATCGATCAGATATTCTTTGGCTTCCGGAGTGATTTGTAAATGCACGTGGTATGCGGAGAGACGCTCCTGGACCTGTTTCAGCTCGATATCCAGGATCCGGGCGATATCTTCTCGAGTCAGGGAATGAAACACCACGACCTCATCCACCCGGTTCAGGAACTCCGGCCGGAAGGTCTTTTTCAGCTCCGACATGACCTTGTCTTTCATGCTCTCGTAAGAAACCTGTTCATCGTCCGTGCTGAATCCCAACGAGGCCTTATTTGTAATTTCATGGGAGCCAATGTTGGACGTCATAATAAGCACAGTATGCCGGAAATCCACTTTATATCCCGTGGAATCGGTCAGGCGTCCCTCTTCGAGCACCTGGAGAAGCATGTTGTACACATCGGGATGGGCTTTTTCGATTTCATCCAAACAAACCACACAATACGGCTTGCGCCGGACTTTCTCCGTCAACTGCCCGCCTTCATCGTGACCGATGTATCCCGGTGGTGCGCCGACCAATCGGGAGGCGGCGAATTTTTCCATGTATTCCGACATATCCACGGTAACCAGAGCATCCTGGCTGCCGAAGAGGAATTCGGCCAGGATTTTTGCCATGTGTGTCTTGCCGGTTCCGGTGGGTCCCAGAAACAGGAACGAGCCGATGGGACGCTGCTGGTCGGCCAGCCCGGCGCGTGACCGTCGGATCGCCGTGGCCACCGTTCGAATCGCCTGCTCCTGCGATACAACCTTTTTGCGCATCTCTTCTTCCATTCGAAGCAGTCGTGCGGATTCGGCCTCCTCGATTCGTACCATCGGAATGCCGGTCCACTTAGAGACAATGTACGCGATATCTTCTTCATCCACGGTGGCGATACCGGCCTGGTTACGGGAAGTTTCCCACTCCCGCGTGATTTGGGCTTCCCGTTCTCGCAGCATTTCCCGCTTTCGCTTCAGATCCAAGCATTTCTCGAATTCCTCGGCCACCGTTGAGGCTTCGATTTCTTTGACGACACGATTGATTTCTTCGTCGATTTCGCGCAACTCCCGTGGGCGTGTTGTGGCCTGGAGACGCGCGCGGGAACCCGCTTCATCGACCAAGTCGATAGCCTTGTCCGGCAGGTGGCGGTCCGTGACGTAACGGGCCGAGAGCTCCGAGGCGGCTCGGAGCGCCGGATCGGTAATCTTCACCCGATGATGCGCTTCGTATTTGTCCCGCAGTCCCTCCAGAATTCGGATCGTTTGCTCGACCGTGGGCGGATCGACCATCACCGTCTGGAAACGCCGTTCCAGGGCTTTATCCTTTTCGATGTACTTCCGATATTCATCCAGCGTGGTCGC
>JAKPRU010001270.1 GCA_029557025.1 Candidatus Omnitrophota bacterium
TGGAAGGTGTCGATGTCCTGACTGCTTACCCGGTCAATCCAATCATCGAAGCGGCCGCGCGCGAGGATATCCGTACGCTTATCGTCCGCCAGGAGCGCCCCGGACTCCACATTACTGACGCAATTGGCCGCCTTACCTCCGGCCGAAAGATCGGTGTGTTTGCATGGCAGTGGGGGCCAGGTGCGGAGAATGCCTTTGGAGGCGTAGCGCAGGCCTATGGAGATTCCGTCCCGATGGTTGTGCTGGCCGGCGGGCACAGCCGCGAGTTGGTGAACGTGAAACCCAATTTCAATGCAGCGGCAAGTTACCATCGGATCACCAAGTCTTCGGAGCAGGTTCTGCTGGCGAAGACCATTCCCGACGCCATGCGGCGCGCGTTCACACAAGCCAAGAACGGGCGTCCGGGGCCGGCCCTGGTTGAAATCCCGCGGGATGTCCTCGCGGAAGAGGTGCCTGACTCGTGGAGCTACTCGCCGACGTTTTCCACACGTGTGGGGCCGGACCCTCAGTCGGTGAGGCAGGCGGCGCAGGTTCTTCTGGGAGCGAAGCGCCCGGTTCTTTATGCGGGGCAGGGGGTACATTACGCCCAGGCTTAGCAGGAATTGCGTGAATTGGCCGAACTGCTGGGGATCCCCGTGATGACGAGTATCCAGGGAAAGAGCGCCTTTCCCGAGAACCATCCTCTCGCGCTCGGATCCGGTGGACGATCCCTGCCGAAACCCGTGCATCATTTTCTGAAGAACGCCGACGTCATTTTCGGCATCGGCTGCAGTTTCTCCAGGGGGTTGTGTTCCGCGCCCATTCCGCAGGGCAAGATCATTATTCAATCGACGCTCGACACTCTGGATTTGAACAAAGACGTTCCGGTGCAGCACGCGGTCATCGGGGATGCCAAGCTCGTATTGGAGGCCCTGTTGTCCGAGGTCCGTGAATTTGTGAAAGCCCCGCGAAAAGAAGTGTTCTCCCGGTTCGAACAGGAGATTCGCACTGTCAAGGAGGAATGGCTGGCGCAATGGATGCCCAAACTGACCTGCCCCGATGCGCCGTTGAATCCCTATCGTGTCATTTGGGATCTCATGAAGACGGTGGATCGCAACAATACCATCATTACTCATGATGCGGGAAATCCGAGAGACCAGATGACGCCATTCTGGGAATCCACGACACCTCTTTCCTACATTGGCTGGGGTCAGACAACGCATCTCGGGTATGGCCTGGGTCTC
>JAKPRU010000977.1 GCA_029557025.1 Candidatus Omnitrophota bacterium
AGGATTCCCCGTTTATCCGGCCCACCGTGTTTCGAAAACAAAGCCCTCGGATGCTCCGCTGCCGGGCAATCCACGGATAGTCATGAATATCCTGAAACGATTCCCCGACCCCGCTGCCTGAACACCGCAGCCAGAACTCAAAATCTTTCTTCGCGCCGATCTTCTCGAAACTGTCCCATCCTTTCTCCGCACGGATGGCAAATACGTCGAATGACTCCCGCAATTTCTCCAGGGACACCTCCGCATTCTCTCGCACTGCGAAGTCCACCCACAGAACCGCATGAACTCCAGGATGGCTGTGCAAAGGCGTGCGTATCATCGCGGCGAGCGAAAGAAGCGCTTCGATATCGGCCTCATCAACCGGATCCTCCAAATCCAACGGATAAAAACCGTACCGTTTCGCGCTTTGGTAACGAACGACGAAAGTCGGCTCGATCCATCCTTTCTGCGCAATATGATAAATGAACTCAGTCAGAATCGTCCGATTCTCCAACTCGTATTGATCCGTACCCCAATGCCGGAAAGACGATGGATAGTCCAATCCGAACGGCAGGAAGAACCGGTTCACCGGCAACGAACCGCGCGGAAGATCGTGAAACGCAGAACCGTCCAGGATCGGCCCGAACCGTTCATCCCATGAAGTCCATGAGGCTACGGAGATCCGGTCGCCGACCCCGCGTAGTGCCGGCGATGCCCCTTGAAGCAGAGACCCGTCCGGCAGAAACGGATAGATGGCGAATGTGGTTCGATGGGCGTGCGCAGCCCGGTAATACTCCCGTTCGACCGATGGATGCGCCCTCAGAGGACCGTCACTCAGCAGAACCGTATCCAGGCTCAGCGAATCCGGTAGTATCGGCTCCAAAACCTCCAACTGTACTGTAATCTCCGACAGCCGATATCCGCCCCGATGGGAGATACGAAACACTGACTCATACACTCCCGGCGGTATAGCCTTTGGGATATAAACATCCACCCAGAGCGCTATCGTCCCCATCCCCTCTCCAGTAGGACAGGCCTCCGTGCCTGTCACGCCTGTCACGCCTGTCGTGCCTGTCATCGGAACCAGGAACGGAGTTCCCTCATCCACAGGTAGATAAATCTCCCGGAAAAACTGCACACACCGGGCCGCATCCAGACGGGCAGGTCCCTCGAAATCCTGCGCACTCACAAAGATATCTCGGCTGCCCGATTCAAGGGCCTCCATCACAATTTGGAAAGACAGAAACTCGTTCCGTGCACCTTTCAGAACAACCTGCGCTTGACCGCCATCCCAGATCTCATTCGACTGCCTCAACCTTTCACTCGGAATGTCCGATTCCAACACTCTGCCGGTGGGCGGGTCGATTCGTGCCCAGTCGCCCACACACCAGATCATTGCGGATTCCAATCTCGAACTCATGCCTGTTGCTTTCTCCGCCATCCGATCACCCCCGCGATCAGACTAACCCCCGCTCGGCCAATTCTTTTGCAGCCTGCTCGAATTTATCTTCCGGTGTCGTATCTTTTGCCCATTCGATAAACTCCCGCAGCCCTTCTTCAAATGTCACCTTCGGTTCATATCCCAATTCGGTGCGAATCTTGGTGATATCCGCTGTGCAATGACGGGTATCTCCTTTGCGGTACTTGTAAAGAATTTCCGGCTCAATGGGATTGGAGGTAAGTTTGGCAAGAATCCGCGCGACCTCCAGGATCGTTGTGGGTTTGCCGGAACCGACATTGTAAGCCTGGTAGTTCGCCGCCGGGTTCTCAAGCGCCAGCATGCTGGCTTGGACCACGTCGTGGACGGAAACAAAATCCCGCGTTTGCAGCCCATCTTCATAGATCACCGGCGGCTTTCCGTTTGCCAGACGACTTAGGAATATCGCCATCACACCGGTATACGGATTGGACAGGCTCTGACGGGGGCCGAACACATTGAAGAACCGTAGAGCGACAGCCGGTATGTTATAGGTTGTCCCGATGGTCAGCACCATGTCTTCCTGCTGACGTTTTGTCTGGGCATAGATCGTCGAACATTTCATGGCCGCCGTCTCTGGCGTCGGAATCGGCGACAGTTCCGCGCCGCATTCGGGGCACAGGTGTTCCCAGATACCTTTCGCCAACTGTTCTTCGGAACGGGACCACGAGCGCACATTGCCATGATTCGGACAGTGATAACATCCTTCGCCGTACCCCGTTTGCGAAACCGCCACAATCACCTTCTTGACAGAGGTCTTCTCATTGACCAGCAAGTCCAACAGGTTCGCCGTTCCCCCGATGTTGACATCCACATAATGTTTGATTTTGTATTGTGACTGAGCCACTCCGACCGCAGCGGCATAGTGGAACACGGCCTCCTGACCCTTGAGAGCGCGCCGAAGCGCATCGATATCCCGGATGTCGCCTTTCACAAACTCGACGTCTTTGCTGAGATATTTGGGCTTACTTCCATCCGGGTGGACCTGCGGATCGAGGACGTCGAAAACCCGAACCTGGTGGCCCGCCGCGAGAAGCGCATCCGCAAGATGGGAGCCGATGAACCCGGCTCCTCCCGTAACCAGCGCTTTCATCCTATGCCTCCATAAACAGTGCAATGATCCTTCGGATAGATGAAGGTCTTTGCGGTCTCTGGTCCCGATTCCGGCAACCACGCAATCACCCAACGCCCAGAACGATAGAAGACGCAGATGGCGGAATCAAGAGAGTCTTTGTGAACCCCAGATGGCATCTCAGGGAACGTAAAGGGGCTTTTCCTCTCGCATCCACACAGGCTTTGAAAGAATCTCACAAAGAATAATCCCGTTGACAATCGGGTTGGGATGTATTTTCCCCAGGAATTCGACCGATGATTTCCGCACCGTCACGGCATACTGCGGGGAGGTTACGGAAACCGCCGGGGGATGGGAAGGCTTCTGCGGGGTGGCTTGGGGTGTCTTGGGGATCTCGGCCGTTTGTTTCTCGACCGTTGCAAACTCGGGAGTCGCCGGCGATTCGGGGGCCGTTTCCTCCCATGGCGTTTCCATCGTCTCCAAATCAAAAGCCTCTTCCAGGCGTTTGCTCCATTCCCGAATGATATCCTTTGTCCGCCTTGTGCTCTCTTCGGCCCGCTGGGCTGTTTCATCAGAAATCGGTCGGCTCGCTTCCATCCGCCGGGGCTGTACAGGGCGTTTTGGTCGGATTGTCGGCTTGGGCTTTGCCGTTTCCAGGACCAGCTTCCCCATGAATACTTCCGAGGTCTCTGGAGGTGTCTTTGCAATCCGACGATCGCGCTTCTGTTTCGCTTTCGCTTTCTGCGACAGGCTGACCAGGAAATTCACGATAATGATCGCAAAGAATATAAGTAGACCGACATAATCTTCCATCGCGTACTCCATCGCCTTCGTTTGGACGCTTCAACAAGTCTAACTCTCCCCATTCCCGGCGGCAAGCGTTATGGGAGGAGGCCGTTCCGACCCCGAATCCTCCCCTCAACATCCTTTTGAAACATCCCATGCTCCAGGTAGGATCTCGTCCATGGAGATTTTTTCTTCCCCCCTGGTCAAGTCCGTGCTGATCGTGACTGGAGGACTCGCCTACCTCGCGATTCTGGCATTATGCGCATGGTGGTTCGCCCGCCGACCCGCCGATGCCATGTCGCTCATGATGGCCGTGGCTCC
>JAKPRU010000981.1 GCA_029557025.1 Candidatus Omnitrophota bacterium
AAGGTTTTCCAGGATAAGCGCGACGGTGCGCCCGGGATCATTATTGATTCGACGAATGAGTCGCGGAGTCTCCGGGTCTTCAGTAAAATCGAGATAATAGGTAACCAGATAAACCCGCGTCGCTGTTGTTGTGGGGAACGTCCCATCGCCATTGCTGATCTGCGTGATGGATCCGGCGGGAGCGGAGGGCTGGTTGAGATTCATGGGATCACTGGTTCCGAAGGTGATGGTCTGACCAGACACGTCGGTAACATATTGCAGCGTGCTCCCTTTCGCGTTGCTCAGAGCGATCAGATCTCCAACACGGATGGGATTATCCATTTCATCGAGGGGAGTCAGGTTGCTCACCGTTACGCTGGAACCATTGGCGGCAATTGCAGTCAAAGGGTGATCATTCAGCGGATGGGAGAATTCCGCATTATCGGCATACAGTATATTAACAATGTCGGTTGCCTGCCCGTGCCAGACCGGCCCCAGCATCGGGCCGGGATTGACGGCAGCGATGGTCTCCGAATCGAACGAATAAAAGGCATCGGGCGGGCCGGGCCGGATGACATCCTCCGCTCCTTCTCCAGAAGGAATCGGGATGCCGCCGATGGGAATAGACCATCCTGCGTTGATCAGGTCTGAAACCAGAAGGTTCATGCCGGCGCGCAGATTTTGCTCGAGATCGACTATTTGCGCAGACTGTTCATTAGCACCCAGGGAATCATTCAAGGATCCCAGGGTCCAGCCCAATATAGTAATGGTAATCGCGGTGGAGATCAGCGCTTCTACAATGCTGAATCCGTGTTCCCTTTTCATAGACTCCCCCTACAGGTCGCTTTCTTCAGAACTTTGCCGAAGCCACTCCTCGGTTCTTGCCGTAAACGGGGGATCAGGCGAACGGAGAAATATAGGCCGTCAGTTCGAATTGACGCGTCGCATTGCCGGCCCTGTACCTGATAATGACCCGGATCTGGCGCAGGTTGGACGCAATGTTTCTGATTTCGATTTCGCGCTGAAAATGATTCAGAGAGACGACTTCATCATCCGTTGTACCGAGAGTATTGTCGGGCCCGGGATCTGTTTCGGTCTCCACCTCTCCATCATCCTCCGTATTCACGAGACCGTCCGGCCCGGGATCCCTCAACGGCTGCATCCCATCCAGGAAAAGGCCGTCCTCATCCTGGCTCATGTTTTGAATTCCGGCCCAATTGGTTACCTTCCGGGCATCCCTCGCGGTAAAAACACTCTCCATCGCCTCGGCGGCCTTCTCCTTGGCAATCTGATGATTATGCGAAGTGGACACAAGCAGCATGCCCTGCGTCATCGCCATCGCAAGAGCCAGCAACCCGCCCCCCAGGATGACCAGGGAGATCATGGCCTC
>JAKPRU010000983.1 GCA_029557025.1 Candidatus Omnitrophota bacterium
CGCCGTCTGAAAGACCCTGATACTGAATGATCCGTATCGACCCGTTTACGGGGGGCGTTATTCGTGACAGGATCCTTGCGGCACACCGACTCGGCCGAAATCCCGTCCGCTGACCAGATGCGACTGGAGGCAATATGGACAATATCCTATACCGTCATCGACTTCCCGGATCGCTGTTGTTCCCCATGATGATTGGAATGTTGTCTTGTTTGTGGACGTTCGCCTCGTCCGCGCAATCCCAGGGAGTAGTCACGTCCCGGGAATTTGCCCGAGAAGTGGAACGTGTCCTCCCCGAGGAAGCACCCTACGCTTACCACCGCAGACTGTCGGAAAGCCCCGTACACACCCCTGGTCGCACCCCCGGGACCTCGCTTCAGTCCGGAGAAATCGCAATACCCGACCAAAGTTGGACACTGGCCTGGAACAAGAACAGTTCCGTCGTTCTGAACACTGCAGTCGAGGACTTTCGCGACTACCTGGAGGTGTCCATGAACGTCAACGCAACGCCCGCGGCCAAGGATTCCCTGGAAGACTGGCAGGGCATGACCCGCTGTATCGTGGTGGGAACGCGCGACCAGTTGCCGGGATGCGGAAATGCGCTGGATGGCCCCAAGGATTACGAAATCATCGCCGGGCCCGAACGGCTGCTCGTATGCGGATACGACGAGCGCGGCGCCATGTTCGGCCTGTACAACCTCGAGGCCCGTATGAACCTCCGCGAAGCACCGTTCCTCCCAGCGGACCTCAATACCATCCGGTACAGCCTGTACGATACGCGCATGGTGCATTCCTGGATGGGCTGGATGGATTGGCCGGACAAGGTATTGTCCCATCTGGTCCACGACGGCTTTGACGGTATATTTGCCTCTTGCTACGCCAACCCGACCGGCGACCGTACCGCGGCAGAAACCGTGACTGAGTTCTACGGGCGCATGCTCTACCTCGTTCGCGGACAGGACCCCACACGGATGCGGAACCTGATAGACCGTGCCGCACGATTCGGACTTAAGGTCTATGCGCCGGTGATCTATCGATACATGGGAGACCAGGAGAGCGAAGCGGGGCTGCGTACCCTGATGCGAGACATGCTGAAGGATTTCCCGGACATACAGGGCTATATCCTGCTGACAGAGGGCTTCTGGTACAAGCAATGGGGCGGAGGCCACGGTGCAAGCAAGGAGTACCTGGAGGACTGGGCGCAAAATTGGAGCCGGGCAGTCGGAATCGTGGCGGAAGAGTGTCATGCGGTGAATCCGGCCATCGAAATACTGCCTTGGGAATATAACATTGATTTCCGGCCGCAGAACGTCGAAATGAAACGATATTTCATCCAGCAGTTGCCCGAGGATGCAACTCCACTTTTAACTTGGGAGAACGGCAAGAGTTTTGAAATCGACGGGCTGCAGGGATACCTCCGCGATTATTCACTGAACCAGGTCGGACCTGCCGAAGTGACTGATGCACAGATTGCGGCGGCGCGCGGGCGAAACATGAAGATCTACAGCAAGGCGGACACGTTCGCGTCCTGGCAGTACGGTACCATTCCCTACCTTCCGTTCCCTTTCCAATGGTATGAACGCTACAAGGCACTCGAAAAATACGGGGTAAATGGTACCCTGGAAAGTTGGAGCTCCGGCTACACCCCGAATTTCATGACTCATCTCCGGGCGTGGACCTGCTGGAGCGATGCGCCTCCCTTCGAGGACCTGCTGAAACAAACCGCGGCACACCTCTTCGGCAGCGCTAACACCGACTTGGCTCTGACGGCGTGGGACCATTTCAGCCGAGCCATTCGCCTGGTGCTGGATACCGGTCCCAATTTCGGCACCAACAACGCAGTCGGCAACCCGATCTTCCTGCAGGAGCCACCTTTGCGCACCATGACGTTCACGCACTCGTGGACGGACCACGACAAGTGGACCGGATACCTGGGAGCCCAAATCAACCCCTACTGGCCCTTCACGGTAACGCGAATGGTCTTTTACCCGGATTTCACCAACAAAGCCAACATGGCCGAGATTTACGCCAGGGGAGCAACAGGAGTGGAGACCGGTTCGGAAACAAAACTCCTTCCCCTCTTTCTTAAATACTTGGGCCTCGCCAACGAACAAATGGAACAGGGTCTGCACCTGTACCGCGAGGCTGCCCTCCGGAGCCCGGAGTCCAAACGAACGTGTGCAGTCCGGGAAGTGGTGATCGCCGAACAGATTCAGCGAATGATCCAGAGCGATTCGGCTATCCTCGAATTCGAAGACCTGCGGCTACAATCAGAGGCCGAACAAGACCCCGAAAGACGTTCCGGAATGCTGGACAGGATGGAACAGATTCTCCGCGAGGAAATCGAACGCACGGAACTCGCCCTGATTGCCGCACGTCGCGATTCCCGCCTCGGCTTCCAGTTTGAGCAAGACTACGTCCATACCCCGTATTCGCTGCGCGAAAAATTGGAAAGCCTGCACGAAACCCTGGAACAGCAAGTACCCAAGAGACGCGCAGCAGTCGCCGAATCGGCGCCAAAATGAACTTCAATTCATAGGAAGATTGACGAGAATTTCTCGAATGCACGATGATGATTCTTTTGGATCTTCTTCATTCTTTTGCGCACAAAGCATACTCTTGAAAGGATTTGGGGGTTCTGTTAAACTTGGACCGATAAAGAAAGTCTTTGCCCCTGTGCAGGATGCGTGTTTGCCTCGTTGCTTCTAGCTACTCTTTCGGGACGCTGACTCGGTACCACGGAGATACGACACATTCTGCACTCGTGTTATCGCCTCCCATTAGCGTACGAAAGCGACTGGGTATTCGAACGGGACGGGCGTCTACCTGAGGTAGTCGCCTCCCATAAGGGAAGGAGCCGGTATGCGCAACTGGTTTTCCACGCTTACCTTCTGGCGGGGGCGGTCCTTGGATATCACGCTATCACTGGTGTTAATACTCCTATACTCCTGTATTGCCCACGCACAGCCGGGCACTCCTGCGAATCAGCAGGCCGCAGAACTTCGAATGCAGAAGATAAACGCCCTTACCTCCCGCATACAAGGAGGGGCTCCATCCGAAACACGGGCATACTTGAACCAGGATGGGTACGTGCGATTTCTCGCTACGCCGCGCAATGCCTCCCTCCCCGCAATCGGGGTGGGTTCCCTCCAGGAAAAAGCACGCGCATTTATTCTTGATAACAGCGCCGTTTTCATGGACGAATCTCCCCGTGTTGATTTCCGGACAATAAGAACGACTTCTAGAGAAGACGCGGCTTATGTCCGCATGGAACAGGTTTACTCGAACATCCCGATTTTCTGTGCGCAGACCGTAGTCCAGTTTTCGGAACAGGACGGTATCGCCTGCGTATTCGCCGACATCAAACATACCTTGCAGGACCTGGATTCAGGACGCATATCCCTCTTGCCCACCCTGACGGCTGACCAGGCCCGAACATGCGCCGTATCCTTGACTACCTCCAGGGCTGCCGCGACTCCAAAGGAACCGAAAAAGGATAACGGTTTTTCCCAACCATTACCTAGTCTCTGGCCGAACGACGCATACGCTTCTCTGAAATTCGAAGCCGGGCCGGCTACACTTATGATCTTCGCGCCGGAAATTGTAGGCACGACTGGGAAAACCCGGTTGGTCTGGAATATAACGCTGACCGCTGCGAGCCATCCGGAAATCGCGGAACGCACATTGATCGACGCCCATACCGGGGAACTGGCTTTCCATCATCCCCTGATCGCCCGTGCACTGAGCAGGGCCATCTATGACGCTAACAATACTTCCAGCGATCCGGGAACCCTGGTCAGATCTGAGGGGAGCACGCCCGTTGCCCTGACGGATGCGAACCTGGCCTATGACTACTTTGGGGATACCTATGCCTTCTATCTGGCCGAACACGCCCGTGACGGTATTGATAATGCCGGTATGACCATGAGCGGAACGGTCCGTTATTGTTATCCTGACGAACCCTGCCCTTTTGAGAATGCATTCTGGAGCGATTCTACGGAGCGAATGTACTTTGGACAGGATTATGCTTCGGCAGACGATGTGGTTGCCCATGAATTAACCCACGGCGTCACCAGCCATGAGTCCAACTTGATCTATTTCAATGAATCAGGCGCCATGAACGAGTCCTTCTCGGATATGTGGGGCGAATGGATCGACCAAGGCAACGGGGCAGGATTGGACGGACCGACCTACGACTGGCTTGTCGGGGAGGATTTGCCCATTGGGGCATTCCGCAATATGGCAAACCCGCCGGCTTTCAGCGACCCCGACCGCATGGGCAGCCCTCTCTACTCGGCATACATCGCGGATGAGGGTAGCGTTCACCTTAATTCCGGCATTGGAAATAAACTGTGTTACTTGCTGACAGTAGGCGGCTCCTTTAACGGACGCACCGTTTCACCCTTCGGTATGCACCGCACCGCGGACCTTTTCTATGAGTGCCAGGCAAACCTGTTGACCAGCGCCTCTGATTATTCCGACCTGTATGCGCTCCTGGTACAGGCAGCCAGTAATCTGTCCTTCACCCAGCAGGAAATCAACAATCTTGTTGAGGCATGTCTGGCGGTTGAACTGGGAGTGCAACCCGTTCACAAAGCCATCACCAGTTATAACGCAACCTGGGGTTTCCCCATGTTTACGGCGTATCAAGACTCTCGTACGCAGTCCATATTCCTGTCCTCGGAAATCGGGCGTTCCGGAAAAATTACTGGGTTGTCATTGCGTGTGGACACCGCACCGGGACAAACGATGAATAATTGGACCATCCGGATGAGAACTACCTCTGCAGATAGTTTCACTTCCGCCAGTTTTGAAGCTCCGACCGGTTGGACCACCTGTTACCAGGGTAATGTCACCATAACTTCCGCGGGACAGGCGTTGTTTACCTTTTCCACGCCGTTCCTCTATGACGGGACCAGCAATCTAATGGTGGATTTCAGCCACAACAACAGCAGTTACACTACTGCCGGAATCTGCTTCGCCACGGTGACCGACGGCGACAGAACCGTGATTGGCGCGGCTGACAGCCATATCACGTACCCGGACCCGCTGCAATGGACGGGAACCTCCCTGCCAAATACTCCCAATAAAGCTCCCTATTACCCCATGCGCGAATTGTCCGTCGCAGTACCTTCCATTGCACTGTCCTTCAGCGCACCTGCCGCTGTTGTAACTGATGTGACAAGCCTAAAACCCGACGGGGCATACACCGCCGGGGAAGTTATAGATATCGATATTACCTTCTCTACAACGGTCAACGTAACAGGAACACCACGGCTGGAATTGGAGACAGGTGTAACAAACCGCTTTGCTACCTACCTTGAAGGCAGTGGAACAAACAACCTGAAATTCCGGTACCTTGTGGAGACCGGAGACAGCACGCCTGACTTGGACTACACGAACGCCGGTGCCCTGCGCCCCGAAAACGGAACCATCAAGGACATTGCCACGCTTACAGAAGCCATTCTGACACTGCCTGCGCCAGGGGCAGCCCATTCCCTCGGGGGGAACAAGAGTATCTTGATAGACACCGCCCCACCAGTGATCACGAACTGTGCTACAGATCCGGGACCGCTTCCGCTGGACGGGAATTGTTCCGCGCTGCTTCCTGACCTGACGGCGACCGTGACCGCTTCCGACGACCATGGCATTCCGACCATTACCCAGGTCCCCCCATCCGGGACTGCCATCGATATCGCTACGCCTGTAACCTTTACGGCGACGGACAGCGCCGGGAACGCCGTCACGTGCGAGATCACTGTAACCGTCATTGATAACACCGCCCCCGTAATCATCACGTGTGCAGATAACCCTGGCCCTCTTGCAGTAGACACGAACTGCACCGCACTTCTACCTGACCTCACTGG
>JAKPRU010001271.1 GCA_029557025.1 Candidatus Omnitrophota bacterium
AGCGGGACCTCGACCGTCTTCTGTCCGAGGCATCCGATGCGCTGGACACTCTTCCCCGCGCGGATCTGGAACATCTCCATAACCGACTGCAAGATGCGCTGGAGCGGTTCTCGGATTTTGATTGGCGCAGCCCACCCGGGGCTGAGCCTCAAACCGAGACGACCGCGCAAGAAAGTTCTCTCTGCGTCGTTCTGAAAATCGTCGACGGGGATACGCTCGATGTTCGATACCAAGGCAGGACAGAACGGGTCCGAATGCTCTGCATCAACACACCCGAACGCAACCGGCGCGGCTATGAAGAGGCAACAGATGCCCTGCGCAGGCTGGTGGAGGACAAATCCGTTCGTCTTGAATTCGAAAAACCCGGAAAAGAAGAACGCGATGTCTATGGACGGCTTCTCGCTTATCTTTTTCTGGGTGATTTCAATGTGAACGTGGAAATGGTGCGGCAAGGGTGGACAAAGTATTACACGAAGTACGGACGGGGGAAATATGCCGCGCAGTTTGAAGCCGCCGAACAAGAGGCTCGGTCGGCAAAGTGGGGGATATGGGGATATTGACAAGCCGGGTTATTCTGGTATGATGGTACTGATATACCGGATAAGGCTTTTTCATCATGTCTAACGTAGTTAAAGTCTCGGAAGCGGCCTCTCTTGCGCTTCACACGGTGGTTCTCCTGGCGGCGTATCCGAAACGAATTCTCTCAACGAAAGATATCTCCTCTGCGCTTCATGCTTCGGAGGCCCACTTGTCAAAGGTACTTCAACGCCTTGGAAAAGCCGGACTTGTGAATTCCATCCGAGGCCCAAAGGGAGGATTTGTTTTGAGCAGGAGCAGCGATGAAATCACATTACTGGAAGTCTATGAGGCCATCGAGGGTCCACTGGCTTCGAGCAGCTGCCTGTTTCATACACCTGTCTGCGGTGGGCAAAACTGCATTCTCGGAGGGCTGTTGAGTCCGGTGAATCAGATGGTAAGAAACCATCTCTCAAAGACGAAACTCTCGAAGTTGACGAGCGTGTTCAGGCAATGCAACCTGGAGTGATTCGGTCCGCGTCGGCTCAGAATAACAGGTAAGGGAGACAGTGGACATGGCCGTTTCTCAGTCCCGGCGGGATTTTGCAGCCAATCTGCTGATGCTGGTGACGCTGGTTCCGGGGTTTGGAATTGCCGCGAATTATCTCCTGCGTTTTCTGGTTCCGGAGAAATCACAGCGGTCCGAACAGGTTCTTGTCGGGAACCTGGGAGACTTGCAGATTGGGACCAGCCGATTCCTGAAAGCCGTTCATGGAAATGACCTGATTGCGGTGCGGATTTCCCGGGACGAGGTCAAAGTATTCTCCTCGGTCTGCACACATCTTGGATGCCGTGTTCACTGGGATTCCGTTGAAGGGGATTTCCTTTGCCCCTGTCATGAAGGCCGGTTCAACACGAACGGCGAGGTAATCGGCGGCCCGCCACCCACACCGCTTCCCGCTTTCCCGGTGAAGATTGACGGGAACAACCTTTTTGTCACCGTGCCGATCAAGGAGGCGTGAGTATGACAGAAGAGCATCCGCGAATTCCATCCTGGTTGCGCTTTCTCCGTGAACGGGTCCCGGTCAACATCGAGATTTTCGAGGAGCTTTCCAAAGAACCGATTCCCAATCACATGAAGAATTGGTGGTACTGCCTGGGGGGAACGCCGCTCATGCTTCTGATGGTCCAGGTGGTGACGGGGATCCTGCTCACTTTTTATTATGTTCCATCCCCCGATGACGCCTATGAATCGGTTTGTCGAATCAGCCGGGAGATTCCGTACGGCTGGTGGATTCGTTCCATGCATCATTGGGGAGCGAACCTGATGGTGGTAGCTGTTGTACTGCATATTCTTCGGGTGTTCTTTACCGGCGCGTATCGCAGACCCCGGGAGCTCAACTGGCTGGTCGGTGTCGGTCTGTTATTTACCACGCTGGGACTGGGATTTACCGGTTATGCCCTGGTGTACGATCAATTGTCGTACTGGGCTGCAACGGTGGGAACGAATGTTGCGGAGCAGTTTCCGCTACTGGGACCGTGGGCGGCGAGACTGCTCAAAGGCGGGGAAAATGTCAATCCGACGACCCTGACACGATTTTTCGTGTTTCATGTCGGCGCACTGCCGTGTATCATTTTTGCCCTTGCAGGGGCGCATATCTTTCTGATTCGCATTCATGGGGTGATGGAACTTGAGGCCCCGGCGGAAGTGCAGCAGACCCCCCTGACAGTAAAGGAAGACCGCGAAGGGAAACGTCGGTTCGATCCGAATCGCTATTTCTCTTTTTTTCCCGATCATGTCACTACCGAGTTGATGGTCGGATTATTTCTGTTGACGCTGTTGACGATGTTAGCGGTAGTTTTTCCGGCGCACCTGGGCGAGCCGGCGAATCCCGATGAGACGCCACTGCATATCAAGCCGGAATGGTACTTTTTCCCGATGTTTCGCTGGCTGAAACTTGTTCCATTGTGGCTCGGAATGGGCGGAATGGCCGTCGCGGGGCTGGGGTTGTTTATCTGGCCGTTTATCGATAGTTACCGGCGCAGGCGTCGGCCGGGTAGTGAGGCCAGTATGGCCGTGGGCGCCGGGGCCTTTGTTGCTTTTCTGGTTTTTCTTGTGTGGGAAGCCATGTCATAAATCGGCGGAGGAGGTGTGATGTCCCTGTTGTTCAAAAAGATTATCGTGGCCGTGTTCGCGGTGGCGTTTCTCGCGGCTGTCATCTTTGTCGGCCTGATTGAAAGAGAACGCGCCAGGCCGGAGAAGGCCGCTGTGGCTTACGCAGATGAGAAAACTCGTGCCTGTATCGCCTGCCACGAGGAGAAGGGGATCGCCGTAGATTGGAATCGGCAATGGGCACAGTCGCGTCACGGCGAGATGGGCATCGGGTGTATCGCGTGCCACGAGGCGAAACCGGAGGATCCGGACAAATGGGAGCATGAGGGTTCCCTGTTGACCCATGCGCCTTCGCCGAACGATTGCGCGACCTGCCATGAGACCACTGTGAAAGAATTTGCGCAGTCGCATCACGCAAAAGCGGCCCAGTTTATCGGGTCGCTGGATAACATTCTGGGAGAGGTTATCGAAGGTGGTCCTGCGGCTAATCTGGGGTGCAAACAATGCCATGGTTCCACGGTCGCCATGGATGAGAAAGGCGTGCCGGTTGTCGGAACCTGGCCGAATACCGGGATCGGTCGTGTCAACCCCGATGGGTCTCTCGGCAGCTGCACGGCGTGTCATACACGGCACAGGTTTTCCAAGCAACAGGCGCGGGAACCCCGTACCTGCGGGCGGTGCCACATGGGACCGGATCACCCGCAAATCGAAATCTATGAGGAATCCAAGCACGGCATCCTGTTTGCGGCGTTTCGGGAGGACATGGCGCTTGATGCCGACGAATGGATTGTCGGAAAGGACTACACCGCTGCGCCGACCTGCGCAACCTGCCATGTAAGCGCGACATCGAATCTGGCGGTCAACCACGATGTCGGCCTGCGGATTTCCTGGACGCTTCGCCCGCTCTATTCCAAGAAACAGGACAAATGGGAAGAGCGCCGGAATCGAATGCAGTCCGTTTGTCTCCGATGCCATGCGAACACCTGGGTGAACAACTATTTCCGAATGTACGATGACGCGGTTGATCTCTGGAACACAAAGTTTGCTGCTCCTGCCGAGAATATCCTGGAATCACTGAAATCGGCCGGGAAGATCACGCCGACTCCGTTTGACGATCCCATCGAGTGGACGTTCTATGAACTTTGGCATCACGAGGGCCGTCGGGCGCGAATGGGCGCCTCCATGATGGGGCCGGACTTTACGCAGTGGCATGGTTTCTATGAAGTGGGAAAACATTTCTACAACGAGTATCTGCCGGAGGCGGAGAAGCTTCTTCCCGGTGTCGCCGATTCGGTGTTACAGATGCCGGAACATGCCTGGAAACAGGGCATGACCCAGGAGCAGATCCGGAAAATGCTGGAGTTCTATCAGCAGCGATACGGCCAGAAAGTTCAGTGAGAAAGCGTGGGATAGGGTGGACAGTATGAACCCGGTGGACAGGGGGGAGAGAGCGGTGCCGGAGAGATGAGTGGCAAAACTCTCACTCTAACCTTCTCCCAGAGGTGGAAGAGACCGACACCGGCTTTCAACTTGTGAAGTGGATTTGGGGTGACGGAGAATATCCGTATAGAAGATTCGGTTTGGGACACCGGTTTGGTGTGGCAACCGCTCGGACTTCGAATAAGCGGGTTACCTGTATTGCCGAAGATCGTTTTTTTGCGAGGAACTCTGTGTGAAGGCGGAGTGGGCAGGGTAGAATTG
>JAKPRU010001031.1 GCA_029557025.1 Candidatus Omnitrophota bacterium
CAAGAATGAGTCCCTTGCCTTTGATGAATTCGCGGACAACCCCGATATCAGTCAATTTGCCGTGCAATACAATGTAGCGACAGCCGATGAACTGCACGAAGGACTGGCGGCCGCGTGGGAGCATGCAAAAGGCCGCTACAATATCACCCTGTCTGAAGCGGCGGGATTCGGGTTTGGCGCCTCTGCCCGAGAGAAGTTCTGGGCCTGCGCCATGGCGGGGGCCTATGGTATGGCCCTCGATTGGCGTTTTGATACCCCGGACGCGCCCTCCGTTGAAGACCTGTCCGCCTGCGGATACCTGGTGCGTTTCTTTGAATCCACCGATTTCACTGAGATGGCGCCCCGGGACACCCTTCGCGCCGGTGATACCGAATATGTACTTGCGGGACCGGGGAACAGGTATATAGCCTATGCACCCGCACCCGGACAATCCATCGGCTTAAAAGGAATGAAGGCCGGAACCTATTCGCTGGATTGGTTTGATCCCGCTACCGGCAAGCGTGTCACCCAGGAACACGTCCGTGTATCTGCGGGCACACAACAGTGGGATCGTCCATCCGGTTTCAGCAATGAACTCGCCGTGTATATATGCCGTGTTCCTGAAGACTGATTCCGCAATGCATAGATGCTATGACTTTCAAAGAATAATGACAACAACACACGATTACTCTCCTCGCACGCGGACTTTCACTGTCCGTATTCGGCCAGTGGTTCACAGTGCTCTGTACAGTACGCCTCCATCGATGGGTCGCAATACGGGTATGCAAAGGACTGACAACGCATGATTACAGGATCCTTGATTCACGGTGTGATCTTTCTGGCACTCATGGCGTCTCAGGAAATGAACGGCACGGCAACCAAGGTGGACCCGCTGGAACGCGCGGCAAACCACCCCATTGTGCGTGACCGGCCCGGACCGATGTTTCTTGAAGGGGCATTGCTGGGAAACGGCGGCCTGGGGGCCGTGGTGACCACACGTCCGGATGCCGTGGTGGTGCACTTCGGGCACAACAACGTGTGGGATATCCGGATAGCAGAGGATAATCAGGACAAGATCGGTACCTTCAAAGAGATCTTTGAAAGAGTGAAGGCAATTCCCGCAGATCAGCCAAGCCTCTCCTCGGACCCGTGGTACGCCACGTACCTGGAAATGACAGGAGACAATTACCGAAAGCCCTATCCACGCCCGTTCCCGTGCGGATCGCTGGTCCTGGGATTCGACCGCCGGAAAGTCGAGATGCTGGGATACCGGGTGGATATCGTTACCGGTTTATGCACGGTAAACCTG
>JAKPRU010001044.1 GCA_029557025.1 Candidatus Omnitrophota bacterium
AATGTAACTGCAAATTGCAGGCACGGCAAAATGGCTTTCACTGCGTGGTCGTCCAGGCTCGTCTTAGTCCGGGCCGCCAATCTCTGTAACAGAAGCCCAAAGAGTCGTGCCACCATGCGGCGGAAAAAGAACGCGGCCAGGACGATGAACAACGAGAGAATATACAGCCACAACGGACGGTCGAGCAGCTCCATAGTAAAAATGGAGAGGAAACTACCCATCAAAACCCCGAATGTGGACTGTTCCCCCCCGGCCGCCCCCACAAGCAGGTCTTTGGCGGCGACAATGGTTTCTGAAACACTCCCCACTATTTTCTGGGTCATCGTATCCGCCGCGTCGAGAATATCCGCCGGCCGGGTGGTCGACTCCACTGTGGACGGGGCAATTTCAGGTGTCGCGGGAAATGGGCTTAACTGCGGACCGGCGTATGTCTGCAAACCGGCCGACAGAATAAGAATTGTGAACAGCAGCAATAGCGGATTGAGGATGATGCGTTTCATTCCTTGTCTTTCCCGGACCCTGTTTCAGAGCGCGCACAGAGACCCGCCCCACCAAATACCAGGGGCAACTGCCCTGCCGGGTCGCAGGCGCAACTGCCTGTGGTTGCCCCATTCTCTCTTCAAGCGGCAAACCACCTCCAGTATCATGTATTGCTTCGGGCATAAAGTTCAATACAAGTCATCCACAAAAAGGATCATGGACCTGAAACCGATTTCTTACGAAGACCTCCCCGCGCTCACTGAAATTGCTCGCGAATCGCTGATCTACGACAAAATCACAGCGTCGATTGTCCGCGAGAAAATCTTTGAAGAACCATACTACCGGCCCGATTTCGCTCTCAAAGCCTTGCACGATGGGCATATTGTTTCCTTCATGGTCGGGCATGTGGATGACGAAAAGACCGCATGGATCAAAGTATTTGCGACGCACCCCCAGTTCCGCCGCCAGGGATACGCCAAGGCGCTGCTGAAAGAGTTGGAAGAGCGGTTTCGTTCGGATGGGGCGAAGAAAATTCGCACAATGGATTGCGTGCCGAACTATCTCTCCGCCGGAATCGACCCACGCTATACGGAGGCGGTTGTCCTGTTCGAACGGAGCGGGTACACCAAAGTGGATGACCGGGTGGATATGCTGTGCCCTCTCGATCAGGACCTCTCCACGGAACAGGAAGAGGATCGCCTTGCCCGAATGGGACTGACGGTTCGAAGAATTACAGAAACAGACCGGGATTCTCTGTTCGACATGGTGGCGAAACATTGGCCCGGCTGGCGCTATGAATGCGAGAATGGGATCAAAAACAATCCTCCTTCGGTCCACATTGCGCTGGATGGAGACAGGGTTGTCGCGTTCGCCGTCTATGACGGGAACAACAAGGGAATCGGCTGGTTCGGACCGATGGGAACGGACCCGGAATATCGGGGTCGCAAGATCGGCGAAGTTTTATTGAAACGATGCCTGGCGGATATTCGCAGCTTGGGCCACACCGAGGCAATCATCCCGTGGGTGGGACCGATCTCGTTTTACCTCAACACGGTGAACGCCCATGTCTATCGGGTGTTTTGGGTATTTGAAAAAAATCTGTGAGAAATCTTATGGCAAAAGAAACGGATGTGCGCCCGGTCGGAGCGGCTCTATATTTTCTCCCTGTCGAAACCCGTGTTCCGCTGAAGTTCGGTGCGGAAATCCTTACACATGTTACTTGCGCTCGATCTCGACTCACCGTTGAAGGTCCGAACGGCAACCGGGCGGACGGGTGGGGCGAGACACCGCTCAGTGTCCAATGGGTTTGGCCCAGCGCTTTACTTTATGAGGAACGGCATCAGGCGCTGAAAAACTTCTGTATCCGGTTGACCCGGGCATGGGCCGAAACCCCGCACCACGGCCACCCGATGGAAATCGGGCACGCTTTCCAGGAAACGGAACTGAAAGACCTGCTGGAAGAGTTCAACAGACGGCGCGACCATTCTGAGCCGATGCCTTGGCTGGCCGCGCTGGTGTGCTGCTCCGCGTTCGATATCGCGTTGCATGATGCTTACGGGAATCTGCATGGAGTTCCCGTTTACCGTACCTATAACGCGAAATACATGAATGCCGATCTCAGCCGGTATCTGACCCCGGCGGACGGAGCCGCTGTTTCGTTTGAGGGTAAGTACCCCGAACATTTTCTGGTATTCCCCGCGCCGAAACAGTTAGCGGCTTGGCACTTGGTCGGCGGCAAAGACCCCTTGCACAAGTCCGACCTGGACGGCACGGAACCTGACGACGGTTATCCTGTCCTGTTGCCGGACTGGATCGAACGGGACGGACTCTATTGCCTGAAAGTCAAACTGAGAGGGAATGATGCGGATTGGGATTACACCCGCCTTGTTGAGGTGGGAAAGATCGCCATCGAGAAGAATTGCCGGTGGCTCAGTGCCGATTTCAATTGTACAGTCACCGATCCCGCTTATGTGAACGATATTCTGGACCGGCTGATGGAGAAACATCCCCGGATTTACGTACAGATTCTCTACGTGGAACAGCCGTTCCCTTACAATCTGGAAAAGAACCCGATTGATGTCCACAGTGTTTCCGCGCGGAAGCCTTTGTTCATGGATGAAAGCGCACATGACTGGAAAATCATCCGCTTGGGGCGGTCGCTCGGTTGGACGGGAGTTGCGCTGAAAACATGTAAGACCCAAACCGGCGCATTGCTGAGTCTATGTTGGGCTAAGGCGCACGGTATGACGCTGATGGTTCAGGACTTGACGAATCCCATGCTTGCGCAGATTCCGCATGTCTTGCTTGCGGCACATGCGGGCACGATTCTGGGCGTGGAAACAAACGCAATGCAGTTTTACCCCGAAGCCTCGGCGGCAGAGGCTGTCGTGCATTCGGGACTCTATCGGCGAAGAGACGGAAAGGTTGATCTGTCCAGTATCCACGGGCCGGGATTCGGATATCGGCTTAATGAGATACGGAGAGACCTTCCAAAACCGGCAGCCTCTTGCCCGTGAATCATAATCCCGGAGAATTCCCAAGGTGTTGCCTTTCGCCATCCTGCTTCGCCCCTTCGGGGCTGAAGAGCCATGGAGTGCGGCAGCGCAGCTGCCGCCTTTCCTGGATTCCTCGTGGCTATGCTATAATTTATGCATGAAATTCGAATGGGATCCCAAAAAGGCGCGTTCCAATTTTCGAAAACACAAGGTCTCGTTCGAGGAAGCGGTGACGGCGCTGAGCGACCCGATGGCTGTGACCGGTGCCGACCCGGATCATTCCATCGACGAGTTTCGATACATCACCTTCGGTATTTCGGAACGCGGCAGGTTATTGGGAGTGGCCCATTGTGAGCATGGCGAAACAATTCGCATCATCAGTGCCCGCCCCGCACAAAAAGGAGAGCGAAAAATCTATGAAGAAGGCTGAACAGGCGAATAAGGACGAGTTGCGCTCTGAGTACAAACGTTCGGACTTTCCCGGCCCCCTGGTGCGCGGGAAGTATGCAAAGCGTATGAAAGAGTCATCTAACGTTATTGTACTCAAACCGGAAGTCGCCGACGTTTTCCCGAACGAGGAAGCCGTTAATGCCGCGCTTCTGTCCCTTATCAAAATCGCCCAGAAAACCACCCGCCCGCCAAAACGTTCTGGGGCATGATGGATAGGATGGGTGTAGTGCCGCTTCGAACCGTCATTCCGGACTCGATCCGGAATCCAGGGTCTGAACCATGATTCACTTGATTTGAGGATTATCTTGAGATTCTCTATCCTTCTTTTTCTTCATCAGGCTCATCCCATAATCCTGCGAATCACGGTTCAGACAATCCGGTTCTCCGA
>JAKPRU010001077.1 GCA_029557025.1 Candidatus Omnitrophota bacterium
CACCCACGCTGTCGGCAACCGCGAGAAGACGGCCGCCGTCATCAACCGCGAGAAAGACGAAATCTCTGCCGAAGGGAGTGTTCGGGATAGTATACGATACCGGTTGCCCGTCTTTTCCGATCACACTCATACCATTTATCGTGCCAGCATACACCACACCATTCCTATCGATGGTGCCGCACAGGACATCGTTCGAAATCAAGCCTTCCGTTTCGGTGAAATGCCGCCATTCGCTTCCCGTTGACACATGAATTCCATTGGCGGTAAAATACCACATACTTCCATTGTGTCCTACCAGATCGCGCATATCGTACGTACCGGTATAGCGTTTTATGGGAAACGACTGGAATCCCTGGCTGTCCCAGCGGGACACACCGCTGGGTGACGCCGACCAGATGCTGTTATCCGCATCCTGAGTGATCGTAAATGATTTGTTAAGGAGAAGACCGCTCTGTGCGGTGAGATGCACCCACGTTCCCTGAATTTTCGTGAATATACCGTTATCCGGCGTGCCGATCCAGATATTCTTGCCAAGATCGAAGTAGGTGCACGAAACCTGCGTGGCGCCGGGACCGTTTTTATCGCCCAGTACTTTCGGGCTACCTCCCGGGAAAGAAACCACCCCCCTGTCGGTCGCGGCCCAGACAACACCCTCACCGTCGGTCGCAAGATCATTCACCATATCCGATGGCAATCCGTTCCGGGAGTTGAACACCTTCCATCCCGAGCCCTCGTGGACCGCAATGCCGACATCTGACGATACCCACACCCTCTTTTTTCCGTCGAGCACCACATCGCTCAATACATTTCCTGGAAGCCCATCCGCAGTGGTATAAACGGTATACGCATGGGTGCCGAGATTCCATTTCACGAGTCCGCCCCGTGTCGAGCACCATGCGGTTTCCCCATCGGAAGCAATCCCGGTAATATAAGATGGATCGGTGATCTGGACGATACTCGCCGGCTGCTTCTTTCCTGAACAGGACGCCAGAACCATCCCTGCGGTGAACAACACATATAACTGGTATCGGAATCTCATGATGCCTTTCATCCTCCGAAGATATGATACGAAGACGTCGACCGGCGCGGGGTCTCCGCATGCGAAACCGGCAAGTTGGATAATAATAGTCGGCGCAGTCCGGAATGGCAATAAAAAATAATCGAACCCATCATAATTACATCCCGGGGCCGGGTATTCCGCCGTACTTACCGCCGCGGATAATCGATCCACACGGGATTTGTAAAACACAGCGCCCGCTTGTCGGTTTCACATTCGGCCCGGATATACCGGTAACCGTGAAGAGAAAATGTATTCACGAATTCGCCAGAATAATTACCCTTGATAAAAGGAGCGAGGTCCGCGATCACACGTTCGGCCCGCTCATCTTTTTTCCCGCCGAGAATACGGCCCGACCGGAACAGTCCGA
>JAKPRU010001113.1 GCA_029557025.1 Candidatus Omnitrophota bacterium
CGCCGTCCGGGGAAGGCAGAGATAAGTCAGGAAGAAGACCATCCAACTCAGCGAGATGTGTGTCTGCATCTTTTCACCCTATTCAAGGACTTGGTCAGCGCCGCCGGTATAATCCCGTATGATTCTGACGCAAGTTGGTCCGAATCGTTTTGTTGTCGCACCGGTCTACTCGTCACTCATACAGCCCCCAATCCTCAACCGCGCTGGTCGGTCCAATAATTATCGTTGCAGGTTGAAAGTGAAAGGAGACCTTCGTCGAGTCTTCAGGATAGACATGAACGACGACCGTTTGCGGGTTGATTCCGGAATCTTCCGGCGGCTCGACCCGCAAGACAAAATCAAGATCAATCGCATGTCCTCGGTTGTTGAACAATGGCTCCAGACACCCGCCGTTGAATGTGACATCGCATCGCCCGGATGAATCTGTAGGATAGTTTGCCATTAACCCGGGAAAAAAGAGTTCCGGCAGATCCTCCATCCCCATCAACGTGACCTGCGCACCTTCAATCGGGCTTCCCGTGACGGCTGACAAAACAGATAACCTAAACCCCACTATGAAATCACTCATGAAGTACCAGGAGCCATCTCTCATTATCACCTGGACATCGCGATTATCTATAGGATCGACCTGAACATCTCGGAATCGGAGAGAACCAAATCCGTCTCCGAGATCACGGGGCACATACCGATCGGGGACAATTTCGAAGGAGCAATCCCGCACGGTAGAATCGGACGGCTGCGTGCGCATAAAGACGATTCGCACAAATCCGGCACCGATACTATCCAACCGAATTGAGAAAGCATCTGCATCATCGGTGCTTCGAACCCCCGTTATGGCAAACGGATTCAGATCCAGTGTGAGCGTCGCGCTTTGTAGCAGATCCGCATGGGAGATCCGAAGAGGAATCGGAAAGCAATAGTAGTACGGATCACCGGGCTGCCAATATATGTCATCCGTGGTGGGAACACCATTCCCCAATTCAAACAGGATGGATTCCCTTGCGAATCCAGGGGGTGGATACACGGGAAGTAAGAGCAATACAGGTATCATCAAGTAACGACGCTCACAGAAAAGAGAATGTGCAAACATGACTATTCGAGCCACCCCCTTGACGTTACATCACGAATGGCCCTGACGCAGCTCGGTCCAAAGCGCTTTGTGCTCTGTCCATTGGTATTTAGCTGCGGATCAGGAGAGGCCTGGGTCATGAGACAATCATGCCCTGAAAGCCCATCTACATCGTCCTGACCATGCTGACGGTGGTGATCCAAATCGAAGGTGTGACCAAACTCATGTGATATTATCCATACATTGTCCAATGATCCAGAATCAACCGTTGGAAGTCGATATTGGGTATAATCCCAAAACACGTACGCATAGGCAAAATCAACATCATCTGCAATGCCCCCAATCCCATACACATCTGGAGGGGATGAATACAAGTGAGCTGATATGAAGTGATTCATCGTTCCGTAGGTCTGTGTACTGATATGATAATTCCATATCCCGGGCGACACCGCATATTTCGTATAGTCCGTTCTCCCTTGATTCGGAGGAGCAGAACTTGCCGTGACTACAGGAGTAATGTATGTATTTCGATTTTTCTGATACGCTCCGTCGTTCAGGGCTCCAAAAATCGCGGCCAAACCATGCGTCGAACCGTTGAGATAGTTGTCATGCACAATGTGAGATAGACTTCCAGCATAGTCGTCATCAGCAGGCGCATCCGTCATAACATCGTATTCTATATACATCTTTCTCCAGACAATCATCTCCGATGAATCCGCCGCCGTCCCGCTGACGCTCGCGCGGACGACATAGTTGTCCCCGCCCACCATGGAG
>JAKPRU010000249.1 GCA_029557025.1 Candidatus Omnitrophota bacterium
TATAATCGCACTTCGAGTGCGAAAGGTTCTCTTTATTTTCCCAAGGAGCGTCCCTCATGAAATTCACGGTTACGAGGAACTCGTTGTTGAATGAGCTCAATCTGGTGCAGGGTGTCATCGAGAAAAAAAGCACCATTCCCATTCTCTCCAATATTCTTCTTGAAGCGTCCGGAGAGCGTCTGGCAATTACTGCAACGGACCTCGATGTGACGATTCGGTGCGGCTGCAGCGCATCGGTGGAGACGTAAGGGACAACGACCATTTCCGCACGCCGCTTATTTGACATCGTCCGTCTGCTTCCCGAGGGCGCCGACGTCAACCTTTCGCTGTTGGAAAATGACTGGGTCGAATTGCGTTCAGGGAACTCGGAGTACAAGATCGTGGCCTTGCCCAAAGAGAACTTTCCCTCGATTCCCGAACTGGCTCCTGCGACCGCCAATATTCCCGGAAATCTTCTCAGGAACATGATTCAGCGCACCATGTTTGCCATTACCCAGGAAGAATCCCGCTATTCCTTAAATGGAGCGCTCCTTGCGTTACTGCCCGGTGAAATCCGCATGGTGGCCACCGATGGGCATCGCCTGGCGCTGGTATCCAAAAGCATGGAGATTCCAGGTCTGGACATGGAAGTCCGATCTCTTATTCCAAGGAAAACACTGATCGAAATCCAGAAGCTGATCGGAGATCAGGATGCGATGATGGAATTCGGACGCGATGAGAATCATCTGTTTTTCACAATGGGAAATCGGAGGCTTGTATCGAGAGTGCTTGCCGGACAGTTTCCCAACTATGAGCTGGTGATTCCGCGGGAAAACGACAAGTTTATCGTTGCCTCCACCAGGGAGTTTGGGGACGGGATCAAAAGAACCGCCATCATGTCTGATGAGAAATTAAAAGCCATCCGCCTCTCCTTTAGAACGGGAGCATTGGAGCTCACGGCCAGCTGCGCGGAAGCCGGAGAAGCGCGGGAGCTGGTGCCCGTAGAATTTGAAGGAGAGAATCTTGAAATCGGATTCAACCCCCAATACATTCTGGACTTTATCGGCATCTGCGGATCGGATTCCATTTCGATTGCCCTCAAGGATTCTGAAACACAGGGATTGATCCGTCCTATCGGAGGATCGGATCTGGATTACAGGTATGTTGTCATGCCGATGAAATTTTAGGCGTGAAACTCACAAAACTCCGCCTTTACCACTATCGGAACATTCAGGAGCTGGAGATTTGCCCCTCCGGAGACACCAATCTGTTTTCCGGCTTGAATGGTCAGGGGAAGACAAACCTTCTCGAATCCATTTACCTGCTCGGGTATGGAAAGAGCTTTCGCACGTCGATCCCTAAAGAGTGCATTCAGCATGGGCAGACAGAATGCCGGGTGGAAGGGACAATCGAGCACGGATCCCTCGAGAGGGATCTTCAGGTAACCATCACTCAGACCGAGAAAAAGCTTTTTCTTCTCGGAAAGCCGGTGTCTCTT
>JAKPRU010000013.1 GCA_029557025.1 Candidatus Omnitrophota bacterium
CAGCAAGGAATGACAGGCACAGAGGCCTGTCCTACTGGTTTGAGTATACTCTCAGGTCAGCCCCATGGTTTTCATGTTCTTCAGGCTGATCGCGATACTCTCAAACGGATCTATCTGACAGGTGTCCTGTTCTACAATGCAGTATTTGACGCCGGACACCTCGCAGGCTTTCAGAATCGATTTCCAGTTCAGATTTCCCTCGCCGACCTCCGCGAATGTCTGCTTGTCCTCGAAGATGACCATATCTTTCACGTGGACAGTCGGTACACGGCCTTTGACCTTCCGGATCCATTGTGCCGGATCCCCGCCGCCATGCTGTACCCAATAAACGTCGATCTCGAAATAGTAGCTATTCGGAACACAACAATCTATCAGGATCTGTTCCCCGGCTTTTCCCTCGTAATGGGTAAACTCATAACTATGATTGTGGTAGCTGAATGTCATTCCGAATTCGGCCAGTTTCTTGCACATTTCAACGGTTTCTTTGGCATAATCGACATACCCCTGGGCGCTTCGGTATCGTTCAGGCATTCCTCCTCCGAGTTGAGTACAGCCCAGTTCCTTGTGATCGTCTACGATTTTCTGCATATCCTTGTTCAGCGCATCCCAGCCGGTATGCGAGGCAACCGGGGTCAATCCGTTTTGTTTCAGTAGTTTCGCCATATCTTTGGCGGTCAGCGGTTCCCATCCGGCCAGTTGGACATATTCGTAACCGATTTCCCGCACCCGCTCCAAGGTCCGGGCCATGTCATCCGCTGTTTTCATATACTCACGAAGGGTATACAGAATCAGCCCGATTCGCGGCTTTGTGGTTTCGGCCTGCGCAAAAACATTCTGTGGTGATGCCATCCCGGCGGCTGCAATCGAAGCCGCTCCCAGAAAAGCCCTCCGTCCCATTTCCTGTATCGACATGTTCGTGTTCTCCTTGTTTTTCGGATAAGCGGCTTCATCCGCCGCCTTGTTTTCCTTTTACCCCCCCCAGTCCCCCCCGTCGATGATGTACCCCCCTCAGTCCCCCCGTAAACGGGGGGAAGAGGACTCCCTCCCCGTTTACGGGGAGGGCCGGGGTGGGGGACTGTTGTTTCTTCCTTAAACCTCTGTTCTGAGATACCACCCATCCCTCCTTGCGTTGATCACTCGTGCTCCGGGGCACGCGGCGCATAGCGCTGTCTCCGCCGCCAGTGGTCTTCCGCAGGAGGAACACCAGGAGACTTTGGACGCATATCCCCACCGCCGAAAAACCCTGTTGTTCAACATGAATTCTAAGAAATCCGATCTCAAGGCCCGCTCCGACACACTGCCGAACCGCCGCACCATGTCCAGCTCCTTCCAGTATTCCTGGCGGTCGCTGCAATCAAACAAAAACCCATCGCTTCCAGACAAGCAAGATGGAACGGGATTTTCTTTCTGTCCGAACCAGCTTCGCACGGAACGCCCCGGCGATTCCGAGAACCACAACCACCTCTGGCCGGCAAACGACCGACTCTGAAGCTCCTTCAGCATTCCCACAAAACCCGGCCACCGGGACGCTCCCGTATATTCGAAAGCCTCTCGAACTCCGAAAAGCCCCAGTTGCACAGGTATCCATCCCGCAGATTCCTTCCACAGGGCGGCTTGGCGAAGTTCGGTAGCCTGTTGAACCGCAGAGGTGTACTCGGCAATCAGACGGCAAATCCTGCTGAGTTCCTCCACTACTTTTATCACATCTCCCCGATGGGTCTCGCTGATCCATCCGAGGTCCACAGAAAACTTGGATTGGATAGTATCCGGCTCATGCGAGTAAGGAAGATCCGATTCGATGACCAGGGTCCCCGACCGCCAGCATGGTTCCGCTTTCGAAATCGGAACCGCCTTGGGATGCGATACTTTCAACACGATTTGAACCATCGCCGGGAACATGGCGCTTTCCTGCCCCGCCGTGGTCGCTGCCTCCAATATCGCCTGAACGGCAGGATCATTCTTCTGGACAATGGGACATTCGAATTCCGTCACGATTGGAGAAAACGGAGTCGACAAAGCGCGAAACAGGCGCAACAGTTCCTCCGTCCCCCAATTCCCAAGCGATCCCGGATCGACGACAACGCTTATATGATGATGCACGCTGGACCGGAGACCGATCAGCCGCCTGGCGACACTCTCCGGAGAATCGCCCTTTGCGATCTGTTCCGAAAGCGAGCCACGCCGCGATCGGGACAGGTGAGTAGAACTTATTTCGTGCATGTAAATCCGATGCTCGCGATATAAATCGACAAGCCGACTCGGAAGAAGATGTGTCAATGTCAGTTGCGCCAAAACCTCCTGTCCCAGGTAAGCGGCGAGATCGCCGTTCGCTTTCGATTCCGCATATTTGACAAGGACATCGTGAACCGGCAGTCCCAAGCGGGTATGTCGGCGACGGACCTCATCCAGCCCGTGCTCCAGGAGTGCGGCATTCACCAATTCCCGGACCAGAGACGCGGTGACGGAGTTGAGGCGCGAATGAATGATTGTCTGCTCCACCTCGCGGGCGATTTCTTCCGCCAACGAGAGATCCAGGTCGGTTTCGCGATGAAGCGCTGCAACAATTCGCGAACGATCCCACGGCCATCGATTGCCGTCGCTCCCATCCACACGTGGCGAAACACCGCCCTGCCGCTCGGCATACGCCTTGGCAGGTTCGGCCAGCCCGCTGCGAAGAAGGACGGTCTCCACGGAGAGGGCCACCTCAGCCGTTGTCAACAGCCGGTCGGGGAAACGGTTTGCCAGGAAAATAATAATCCGATCTGTCAGTTCCTCTGTGTGGGAGGACGATGCGGATGCGCCGAGCGCGGATCGAATCGACTCGGCAATTCGCTCCCGTCGAAAATCCACGATAGAACCGTCCCGCCGGACAATCCTGCGAAAAAGCAGTCGGCGAGGCTCTTCCCATGCGATCCGGGTTCCGTCCGCGCGCGGAAGACTTTCCTGGACGGTCGTTTCCAATAGCGGGATATGCGGGTAGATACGTGCGACCTCTGTCATCAATGCCCCTTGTCTCAGGAAGGGTGTGCACATCAACACGTTCTATTGTCGGGATTTCCCGCTCCGGCTCAAGGACTGTCACCGGAGCGGAGAAGCCTCCTTTTCAGGCAGGTCTCCCACCGAGATAGGGAGTAGAACTCTGTCCCCGTCTCGCATATCATTGCAGCTGGAATGACAGTAGGGGAGCGGGGCATCC
Source organism: Candidatus Omnitrophota bacterium (assembly GCA_029557025.1). Classification (GTDB taxonomy): domain Bacteria; phylum Hinthialibacterota; class Hinthialibacteria; order Hinthialibacterales; family JAKPRU01; genus JAKPRU01. Next base: position 3,197 of record JAKPRU010000013.1, read on the forward strand.
TGCCCTCGGAATTGCCGTGGCTCTTCCGTCTGTGGGTAAGGGGGGATCAGATGTGGCATTTATGCCGCATCTGGACAAAATTATCCTTTCAAGGAATTGATGATTTTCCTGATTCGGTATATCGTACTTGTATACGTGGAGTTTTCTTTCATGTCAGGGCAAGCAAAGGAGGTATAAGGGATATGAGAAAAGGGAGCAGAGGGTTGCCGCACAGTTACTAATTTTCCCCCTGCAGCAAGGCAACAGTAACGTACCGTTAGAACGTGTAGGGTGCGGCTCGAGCCTCTCTGCGGGCTAGCCCACCACGACACGTGTACGGTCGGTGTGCGCGTAGGGTGGGCTCAGGCCCGTCTGCGGGCCAGCCCACCAATGACTACCGCATGGAACCGGTGGGCTACCGCTGCGCGGTTGAGCCACACCCTACGCTTGCGTACCCGAAAATGCGCCATGCAAACATGGCGACGATGCAGGTTTGTCCGGAGGTCGAAGATGATGAAACATGTATCTCTATTCATTACCCTGATTTTTCTATTCCCGTGTTCCATAGTTGTCGCGCAAACGGATGCCGAACGAGTGGAGGCGTTCATCTTTGAGAGCAAACGTCTCCCCGTCGCGGAACGGATTCAACGCGCAAGCGAGACAATCCAAGTCTCTGAAGATCAGGCAGTTGTGGGCGAAGCGGCCCGCGACCTGGCCCGTTTCTCGAAGACACCCGAACGCGCCCAGGGCGCGCTTGCCGAGATCGACGCCCTGATCCAAAAGAGCGCCCCCGGCTCGTATGCATTCCGCTGGGGCAATCTTGCCAAGGCGCGTCTGTTGGCGCGTATGGACCGAAAAGATGAGGCATTGGCAATTTTCAGAACCGCCATCGCGGAATGCTGGGACAAAAATGTCTACCGCGAGTTCTTTGAGACTTGCGGAGAGACCGGGCAGTTTGCGCTGATGGCGGTTGAGGAATACAACCGGCAGGCAGGCGATGAATACAGCGATGAGGTCCGCGCGTTTTACGGCCTGGGGGATGACCTGATCGACGTGCTGTGCCATCTGCGGTCTATGCGCGTTGACCGGCCGGATTCTCTCGCCGTGCAGGAGATTCTGCCGCAGCTAAAGGAATCCAAACGCCGTCCGTTGGCGAACAGAATCGCGAAAGCGTTATGCCTTTCGGCGGATGATCGGTACGACGAAGCCCTGACCGAGCTGGACCAGATCCAGGCCATTCTGTCGTCTGAGGACGCGCCTGTCTCAGATCGAGACGAAAGCAAGGACTTGCCCTTGTATCGAACCGCCGTTCTGCTCTTTCAGGGACAGGACTACGAGGCGGCGCGGGATGCGTTCCGGGAGTACATGGCACGGAACGCCGATGATCCCGAACATCTCCTATTCCGTTCACGCAACTTGGCTTACGGCATGGACGAAACTCCCAATGAAATAAGAACAATCGCGGAGTTCACGCGGGTGCTGGTGAACAGCGACCTGATGGCGACCAAAGAAGCGCGCGCGAAACTCCCCCAAGATCTTGCGGCGAGCATTCTCGAAAAGCACCGGGAGAGCCTGGCCTGGCGGCTCGAACCGGAGGAATCCTGTCGTGTCGCAATGCTGCTGATGGACGAGTACTACCCGCAGACCCTCTCCGGGGCGAACGCGGCGATGAATTTCGCGAAATACATCGCATTTCATCATCGGGATGTCGAGGGAGCCAAGCGACTGTTGAATCACATCCTGGAGAACGCACCGTATGACGGAGTTGTCCCCTATGTGAAGCGGTTGCTGGCGGAAATCGCGATCCAGGAACGGAATGCGGACAAGGCGTTGGAATTGACGAACGACACCCTGGAGCGGGTGGGACCGCTGCCCGCCGGTGGCCCCCTTCGCCGTTGCTTGGAGAATGCCTTGAAAACAAAGGCGGCGGCAACGTCACTCAAGAACCCCGAAGGTGCGAAATAGAAGGGAGGCATTTCCGATGA
>JAKPRU010000023.1 GCA_029557025.1 Candidatus Omnitrophota bacterium
CCCGTGCGCCCGTGAGTCCCAACCACAATCAAGTCAACACCCAGACGTTTGGCCTCCTCCAGCACGGTCCGATGCGGAGCGCCCTCAACGAGCAGCGTTTCGGCCTCCACCTCATACTTCCGAGCCTCACCCCGCATCTCCTCCAAGCGTACTTTCGACTCCTCCCGCAACTCATCGAAACAATCGGCCAGGGCCACCCCGCCGGTCGGGTCGGCCGGGATGGTGGGCGGAATGGAGATGGCATGAAAGATAATCAACTTCGCTCGAAAGCACCTCGACAAGGTAAGCGCGTGGCGAAATCCATACGCGGCGATCCGGGAAAAATCCGTCGCATACAGGATTTTTCGGATTTCGATCAAGTCCAGGGAATCCGGGTTCAACATGATTCGCCTCCCAGACCGGGTTGAGGTGTAAACCACCACAAAATTGATACCATATTTCCGTTGGGACGGATAGTGCATTTTGACGAAAAAAGTAAGACGATTGAGGGGATATACCAAGGTCCCGGACAACGTGACGCCAGACGTTCAATGGCGCTTCGGTTGACCGAACAGTGCAAAGGAAACTATAGTTATTATCTTTGGGAATATCAAAGAGATCAGGTTCCGGGCAATGACATTTCAGGAGACACAACGGTTACGTCTGGGGATTCCCAAGGGAAGCCTTCAGGAATCCACGCTGACGCTTTTTGCCCGGGCGGGATTCAATATTGTGGTCAACGGGCGGTCATATTTTCCCACCTGCGATGATGAGGGAATCGCGCCGGTGCTGCTGCGGGCGCAGGAGATACCCCGTTATGTGGCGGATGGGGTCCTTGATGCCGGGATTACCGGCCATGACTGGGTGGTGGAAAACAAGGTCGATGTCATTGAAATTGCGGAACTTGTTTATGCGAAACAAAGCATGAGACCTGTCCGCTGGGTGCTTGCGGTGCATGAGAATAACGAAGCCAAGTCGGTGCGGGATCTGGAGGGCAAGACCATCGCGACCGAGGTGGTGAATATCACCAGGGATTACCTGGCCTCGCACGGAGTCAACGCCAAGGTGGAGTTTTCGTGGGGCGCGACGGAGGTCAAGGTTCCCCACCTGGTGGATGCAATCGTCGATGTCACCGAAACGGGATCGTCATTACGCGAGAACAACCTGCGGATTGTGGATACGGTGTTGGAATCTACTACGCGGTTGATCGCGAATCGGGAGGCGATGCGGGATGAGGTGAAGTCGCGGAAGATCGAGGACCTGGCGATACTGTTGCAGGGTGCGATTCGCGCATGGGGGCGCGTTTTGCTGCGGATGAAGGTTCCCCAGGACCGTTTGCCCGCCGTTTTGGGCGCATTGCCGCTTGACCCCGAACCGGATGTATACGCCCCGGACAAATCCGGAAATGTAATTGTGAACGCGGTGATGGACAAAGGGAAAGCCAGACGACTGTCGCCGGAGTTGCGCCGACTCGGCGCATTTTCCCTGGTGGAATTTGCGGTGAATCAGTTGATTGATTGACTTGATTGATATTGCGGGGCGGGTAAGATGAGTTGAATAGCGAATTGCCGGGGTAGCTCAGTTTGGTCAGAGCGCCTGACTGTGGATCAGGAGGTCTGGGGTTCAACCCCCCACCCCGGTAGGTTGATTTCACTGAACTTACGGACATAACAGTTCGGCTCAAGAATCCCTGAAGTAACCAGGAAGTAACCGGGAGAGAACGTATTCCATTCGATTTGATTCGTAATTTTTCGCAAAAAAACCTGCATCCCGATCTTTTAAATCAGCAGGTCAATTCAGAACCCAGGGTCTATTCTCCGGCCTCATAGAATCTCCGAGAATTCATTTTCGGCTTATCATCCATTGTTGTGAAAA
>JAKPRU010000012.1 GCA_029557025.1 Candidatus Omnitrophota bacterium
AAATGAGCTCCAGTTCTTACGGGGGCCTCCATTAACGAATAATGCTTTCATTGTCGTTCTCCCTTCAAATTGTCCAGCAAATCATACAGCGCATCCTGGGATAGCACACCGCGTTTCAAATCGGGCGGCAGTTCACCACGCTCATCCGCTTCATAGTCCTCCCGCCACAGTCCCGATGTGTAGTAGGCGTCCAAAGCAGCCAGTTTCTCCGGGACGGGATGTGCCGTTGCCTCATCAAACAGCTTCTCGTACTTCTCCACCCGCTCGATCCGATCCAAGCGGTAGAAGCGGCGATAGGTCTCTCCGCCACGCTCCACAGTCTCGTTCCACATGGACGCGGGGCGGACCCAGACACCGCCGTCATCATATAGAGCCTTATAGACCACCATCGCTTCTTCGGTCTCTGAATGCAGGGCAATGGCGATCACCTCATATGGATTGCCCTTGAAATGGCGATAGCGTCCCAGCGGGATTGATTTTTGCCAGAAATCAATACTCGTGGTGATCGGCGGCTGCTTTCCTTCTTCCGTAAACGGTATTTCATTCTCCTGACACCATTCCCGCGCAATATCTACATAGGCAGCAGAACGGAATGCAAAGTATTCCTGATCCAGCCCAATCTCCATCGCTCGATCTTTAAAAGTACGGAACGGTTTTCTCCCGCTTAAGGCACGCATTAGCGGTTCGCTCGTTTTCTCTTCCGCAAAGCTCTCCATGATGTCATACTCGTGGAGCTCCCGCTGCGTCGGCAGTTCCACATAATCATCCGATTCATCTATCTTGTCGGCGGTTTCCCGAAATTCTTCTGGATTGATGTAATCGTTATCCCAGGAGGGGATGGACTCCACTTCGCCAGTCACGGTGTTATAGAACTGACGCCAGCCGTCCGTCGTTGCCTCAATGGCGTCAATAATCACGGACAGGGGGATGGTTTTCTTCATTTTGGCTCACCTTCATTTTTCGCCGCACCGAGCAGTATGGTCCCTACTGCCAAGATCATAGCAAATACTCCGTATATCGGCACTGCTTGCATGATCCCCAGCGACCAA
>JAKPRU010000251.1 GCA_029557025.1 Candidatus Omnitrophota bacterium
AGCAGGCCGACCCGGCGGTCAGCATGAGCAAGCCACCAAGCACATATACGACGCGCCTTCGCGACGCACTCGCCGCGAGACGATCAACATGTCCTGGTGCACAGTTCGTTTGGGCTCCGATCATCCGTGATCCGCCTTGCAATCCATTGCCTTCGTTGCCGGATGCATTATTCCGAATAATGCACGAATCCTTCTGGATTCAGCGGCAACCGGCGTGTTACCGGCCAACCTGTATCTGGCAGGCCCGGTATTCTTCGTCTATTTGTCATACCGCCTTGAGGAACGATCCTAAGGAACGGCACATAATCATTTATCCATTGGTCCGGAACGTCCGGAAACACCCGTCGAATCAGCGGATTTCCTCTGTCCGCTGTCCGTATTCGACGATCCATCCACCGCTGTATCATTTATCGGACGCAAAGACCATATTCCTTCTTTACCTTCACGATTACTTGTAAAATAAATTCGACCGTCACCAGCCCAGAACGGGCTGTAGGCACTGCCTTCCGCTTCGGTCACGCGCGGGGCCTCCGATCCGTCCACATTGACCACCCATAAATCGCTCAATGCATCCGTATCAGCAGTTGCGGAAGACAACGGATCTACCGCACAAAAGACGATTTTTCGTCCGTCCGGAGAAAAAGCCGGCAATATGTACGCCTGTGTGGCGCTGGATGTCACTTCGGTCGGATATCGTGGCTCTCCAGTGACGAGTTGGATCGTCCAGACACTGAACAGATAACTGCCCCGTTCCCGTGCCTTCTGATAAACCAGAATATCCCCCTTGGAGGACCAGTGCGGATACAAACCTTGGCCGATGAATTTTTTCGTGCCCGGCTGCTTCACATCCAACATCCAGATTTCCCATTGTTTGGATTGTCGGTTCATGCTGCAATATGCGATGAATTGCCCATTCGGCGACCAGGTCGGATGAACTTCCGGTGCCGGACTATCCGTCAACTGCATGGTATTCTGACCGTCCACTCCGACGACCCAGATGTCGTAATTGCCACGGCGGTCGCTGGCAAAGGCCAGTCGCTGATTATCCGGCGAATAGGCCGGCTGTATGTCCGCGGCGGGATCGGATGTAACCTGCGTAATGGCAGCCCCTTGCACCGCCTTGATGTAAAGATCCGGCTTGGGGCTGTGGCGGGTCGATGAAAAAACCAGCCACCGGCCGGTGGAATCCACGCAGGGGTCGTAATCCGCTCCTTCCGAGCATTCCGAATGCTGAACCATCGAGCGCGTCGGACGCGACTCAAATGGAACACTTTTGCGTCCGGGGAATTCACCGAAAAATGTAATTGG
>JAKPRU010000016.1 GCA_029557025.1 Candidatus Omnitrophota bacterium
GGGTGGGAGTTTCTACAGCCGCACATTCTGCATGACGGCGAGGGACAGCGATTCATCCGGCATACGGTCGATGCTCTCCGCGACCGGTATGGGATGACATCCATTGATGTCGTCATCCCCAGCCATTATCACGACGATCACATCTGCGGATTCCCATACCTTCAGCGCCATGAGAATACACAGATTTGGTGCTACGAGAACATGGTCGACGTCCTGGAGCGACCCTATGCGCTGAATATCGGGTGCCTGATTCATGACCCCCTGCACGTAGATCGCGCCATCGCCGATGGCGAGCACGTAAAATGGGAGGAATTTGATCTGACTGTCTACTATGCCCCCGGACATGCCGACTACCACATGGTCATGCTGGTAGAGCATTGCGGAAAGCGTGTGGCCTTTACCGGAGACAACATGTTCCCGGACGAAAAATTCGGGCTTCAGCATTCCCTCATTTACCGGAACCATGTCCATCAGGACAGTCATTTGTTCATGGCTCGACGTCTTCTCGATTTCCAGCCGGAGATCATCTGCCCGGGACATCGATCTCATTTCGATGTGACTCCGGAACAGCTGAAAGGTTTCGTGGATCGGACCGCCGAACTCCGACGCCATTTTATTTCATTGGTTCACGATCCCATTACCAATCATGGCGTCGACATCGACTGGGTCTCGCTGTACCCGTTCCAGCCGCAGGCCAAACCGGGCGAATCGTTCGAGCTGACCTGCCGCGTAACGAATTACACGGATGAGAAATATGAGGTAGAGGCGGAACCGATTCTTCCCGCCGGTTGGCGCGCGTCATCAAAAGTCATGCAATTCGTCGTCCCCGCTCAGAAAAAGGGCGAAGCCTCAACCACGGTCTCCATTCCCAAGAAGAAGAACGGTCTCCCGAAAGTAGCGATAACAGCGGATATCACCATCAACGGGCATCACTTGGGCCAGTTGGCCCACTGTGTAGTCAATCTCAAAGGAGCGGGACACGTGCTGTAGCATATTGGTGTCACGGAATAGCCATCGGCAGGATGCCGGTGCCACACGGAAAGCCCCTCACCCCGGCCTTCTCCGTGCGCTTGTTTTATTCTCTCTGCCGCACACAACATCCACTCTATCCACCCTCCGTCCGCCCATGTTGCCTCGCAAGAAAGCTCGCCCATCGACAGGCACGGAGGCCTGTCCCGCCAGTAGGCCAGGCGTCCCTGCCTGGCAAAGAAGGGCGGAAAGCCGCGCTTTCTTTTCCCAATCACCGGCCCCGCCGGAGGGAAGCTCGCAATGACGGTATTGTCAAGATTATTCATTTACACAACACTAGCTCACCCGTGCCGCCAGACTCTGAGTTCTTCGTCATAGCGCCAATCCCGTGAATCGGGATTCTGACGGCGCTTTTGCCAGCCTGTGATCATCGCAACGGTCTGCTCCCAGGTGTGAATCCCGCTGACCGCATCCATAACCTGCACATTCTGTCCGCCCACACAGCAGGCGATTCGGGCACACTCCTCCAGCGTCAATCCACGCCCGAACGCCGCCAGGAATCCCGCACAGGCACTGTCTCCCGCGCCGGTTGCCGTGGCGATCTGTTCCACATAAAACGCCTCTTCCCAGATCTCTTTCCCGGCCCAGGATTCGGGTTCGACAGGTGCGGCATTTCCCATGGTGCGCAGCCGGGAGACATCCGAGGTCTTCGCCAGCAAACCCCGGTACCCAGCCTTGATCACCGCAATTCCCGCTCCCATGCGGATCACCTCGTCCAGCAGATAATGAAAATCGTCCGCCGTGTATGGATCGAGCGGATCGCGAACATCTTTCACGCTGCGCAGCTCGTGAAAACGTTCCGGATTGAGCATCAACATCGTTTCCTCGGCGCTCGGCATATACAAATCCACGTATGGCAACAGGTTCTCCAGAATGTCCCTCCAGGAAAACTGCGTGCTTTCGGAGGACAGGTCCGGCATGGACATATCCAGGCTTGTGGTCACACCCAGGTCTTTGACAGCGGCGAAAATCGAGATCAGTTCCTTCGCGCCGTTACTGTAAATCTTGCGCATCAAAGGAGGATATCCGAAATGGAAGAACCTGGCCCGTTTCACAACATCCAGATTAACATCGCTTGCCCCGAACGAGTGATTGGAACTGGGGCAATGCAGAAACATCCGGTCCGAACCCGGCGGCGCGAGAACAATCGTATACGAAGTGGCCACATCCGCGTCGATAATCATCGCACCACCCGCCTGCCACTCGTTAAACACTGAAAGAATCATCTCTCCCACCCGGTCTTTTCCGATTTTCGCCATGAGCGCGGAGTCCACGCCCAACTTCCGCAACGCCAGGCCGGTATTCGATACCGGCCCGCCCGGCATCATGGTCAATTCCCCCACATAAGCCAGGCTTCCCGGAACAAACAGGTCTTTCGAGGATAGCGTGCCTAACTTCGGCGTCAGATCCAGGCAACAAAGGCCCGCCACAACAACATCGATATTTCGTTCCGTATTCATTCCTGCTCCATCCATGAGAAAAACTATGAGCGCCTCGCAACCTCCCGACAAATAAAAAGCCTATCACAATTCGGGCAGTCCTTGCGAGTCTCGGTTCATGAGCGGGACCTGAGAATAAGCGCTATTCGTCAGGGAACCGCCCATGCGGTTGTCAAACGGAAAAGCATCGGGATATAATGAAGTCAAGAACATCCTGCGAGGCATTCAAATGAAAACAATCGAAACCAAGGGCAGAATCGATGATTGTGGTGTCTTGATCGCCCAACTTCCGCCGGGATTCCCGCC
>JAKPRU010000127.1 GCA_029557025.1 Candidatus Omnitrophota bacterium
CCCGGGAGGCCCTGATTCGCAGCAAACGGGTCTTAGAAGCCTATCTCAAACGCCTGGACCCGACAACGGGCCTCCTGCCGCGAACGGGAAAGGTTTCGACCTGGTATGTCCGGGATTCCGCAGCGGACCTGTACCCCTTCCTGGTGATGGCAGCGTATTACACCGACCGTCCGGCTTTTGAGACAACCATGATGGAGATCCTCCGAAACGAGATCCGGTATTCAACCCGGTTGGGAATGCTGTCGGATAATGTGCTTGCGGGCGGAGGATTCGAGAAAGAAGAGATTGATTTGGATTCCGTCATTTTCGGGTCATGCGAATATGCGAAAGACGGCCTGCTCCCGTTGACGGAGCTGCTGGGGCATCATGCCTGGTATGAGCGAATGCGCGGGATCGCGGATGATGTGATCGCTCACGCCCCCTACGATTCGTCTTTCGGCAAATTGCCCTCGATCAGCGCGGAGGTCAACGGGGAGTTTCTGCAAGTCCTGGCACGGCTTGCGTTTCTTACTCGTGATTCACGCTATATTCAACAGATGATTTCCATCGGCGATTTCTATTTCCATGAGGTAATCCCCAAGTGTAACGGACTTCCGGCGCATCTCTGGGACCTCAAGGAAGGAAAGCCTGCCGCCGATGATTTTGTGTTCAGCGATCATGGAAATGAAATCGCCGGGGGACTTTCGGAACTGGTTCTGTTTCTGAAAGAGACCGGACATCCGAAATTTGCGGATTACAAAGGCCCGATGACAGACTTGATTGACACGCTGCTGGAATGCGGTCTTAACGAAGATGGGGTATGGTATTCCAAGGTTTCTCTGGCCGATAAGAGAGTTACGGATGCCCGCCACGCCCATTGCTGGGGATATTTGTTCAACGCCGTGTATACGACCTACCTGATCACCGGCGAAGAGCGGTTCCTGCGGGCGACGGAGAGGGCCATGCGTGCAGTCACCGAGAAACCCACCTATCTGGATGACCCGGAAGGCAGCGGAAGAAAGTACGGCTCCAATGCCTATTCCGACGCTATCGAAAGCGCGATTGTTTTTCTCAATCGTCTTCCCAGTGAGGAGACTTCCGAGGTGTTGGATGTTTGTGTAAAGCGATTCCTCAGCCGTCAGCGCGAAGACGGAATTATTGAAGACTGGTACGGTGACGGCAACTATGTCCGAACGGCTCTCATGTATGTCCTGATGAAATCCCAGGGAACCTGGATCGAACCCTGGCGCGAGGATACCCGGCTTGGCGCGGTGCGTGAAGGCGACAAGGTCACACTGACGCTCGAAACCGAGAAGCCATGGCGGGGAAGAATCCGATTCGATATCCCGCGGCACAAGAGGTATTTTAATCTGCCTGTGAACTACACACGCCTCAATGAATTTCCCGAATGGTACACGGTCGCCCTGGACCGTCTGTATACGGTGCGTATCGGTGATGAAGTGAAGACCTGCGTGGGCGGTGAATTGCGGAATGGCATACCGGTTTCTGCAGGAAATGAGAAACCGACTGTGATCGAAGTCTCACCCGTGGAGGGACCGCCTTACGGAACCAAATGATACCGGCTCATTTTGTCCGAAAGGCTCTTATTGTGTCCGCATACCACAGGCCAAAAATCTGTGCCATCTCCCTTTCCCTCCGGGAGAGGTTGGGGTGAGGGACGGTTCGAGTACAGCCGGGAACTCGACATCGCTGCGGGGGAACAAATCTCTCAGAGTTTTTTCACCGGCTCTGCCCAAACTGGCATACCAAATTCTTCTTCAAATAGACGCTGTTTTTTTCGCAAACCGAATAACTCCATCGAGGGATCGCTACGAGATACCAAACGGATCCGGAGTTGTCCGTCGTGGTAGTCACAGTCGATCTGCCGAATGTTCTCGGTGTGACTTCGGTCCAGCCCATCCGCGATCCTCAAGATGGAAGCGAGGACCCGGACAATCCTGCGGTCGTCCGGGTGGAGATCCCTGTATCCTTTATGGCGGGAATGAGGGTGACTTTTGCGATGATAACGAGCCACAAGCGCCACGATCAGGCGTTGGCGGTTATCCAGGCCAACAAACGGCTCGGCAAGAATGGCATCACGCGCTCCTTTGTTGTGCGCATTCGGCTTAACGCTCCAGCCGATATCGTGCAGGAGCGCGGCGCATTCCAGAAGAAGCCGTTCTTCCTTGCCGTAACCGTGCAAAGGGATCAGTTGGTCGTACAGGTCGAGCGCCAGGCGGCGAACCTGAAGGGCGTGACTCGGCTCATCATCCAGTCGTTCCATCAGTCGGCGCGCTTCTTTCAAAGCCAATTCCTGCGCGCTCCTGGGAAGCGATTTTTCAGACATCCGTCTCGTTTCGGCTTCAGCAGTATTCATTGCCTGTAGTTCAACACCGGCAGAAACAGTGCTTTCAAAAGCCTGTTTGAAATTACATTGTCTATAATTTAGCGGATATACTCCGGTTTTCCAGGGGAGCATGAATATTCTTCGCCCGGACGCTTCTGAGTCGGGTCACTCCAAAGGGATCTGAACCGTTGATAGGATAATTCGCTGTCTTGAAATCAAACGGCGACGGCGATGCGGAAACCTGCAATGATCTCCACTCGAAAACGAGGCGCACCCAAAGGGCCACTATACAAGTTTGTGATCGTGGATCTCCTGGCCGCCGTTGCGTCCATGCTTGCGGCATTCTGGATCAAGTTCGGCGAGTACCCATTTCCGGCACAGAATTTCCTGTTTATTGCTTATCTTTTTCCGGTTCTGTTCGCCATCCGTTTTTTTGTCTTCCTGAGGTTCAGACTCTATGATTTTCGACGTCGTTACACGCCGTTTGATGTTGTCTATCTGACTCTCGGAGCCGTTGCTTTCTCACGGGTTGTGGAGAGTTTCACCGTTTACTATGTCGCGCTGTATTGGTCCAGCGGAACAGACCTCCAGCCCTCGCGGGCGATACTGTTTTTGTGGGATCCCGCGCTGTTTTGGCTGGGGTGTTGCGCATGGCGACTTTTGTACCTTGTCCGTCGGCGGCGCTGGGCGTACGATCGCACCCGCGTATTGATTGTCGGCGCGGGAGACCAGGGGGAAAGTATTCGGCACGATATTTCCGAGTACTCCGCGCTAGGGCACGAGGTTGTGGGTCTGGTGGATGACGGCGTAGAGGAAAAAGCCCCCGGTGCGAATGTGCTTGGAAGCTTGCGGCAATTGCCGAAACTGGTTGAGGAATATGATGTCGATGAAATCATTGTTGCCACGGAGCGAGCCGGGCGGGATGATCTGCTCCGAATTCTCTCGCAATGCCAGATCGAGGATGTGCAAGTCTGGCTGCTTCCTGCGCTGTATGAAGTTACCATCGGTCGCGTGGAGATCGGCGAAGTAGCCGGAATTCCGCTGATCACCGCCAACCGCGAACCGTTGGGCGACTGGGGGAGTTTTTTCAAGCGGTCGGCGGATTTAGTTTTTGCCCTGATTGGTCTCCTGTTTCTGTTACTGGTTCTGCCTCTGATTGCCTTACTCATCAAGTTGAGCAGTCCCGGCCCGGTCTTTTACCGGCAGAAGCGGGTGGGAAAAGACGGGCGAATCTTTACGTTATACAAGTTCCGAACCATGCGGCAGGATGCGGAGAGATCTTCCGGTCCGG
>JAKPRU010000170.1 GCA_029557025.1 Candidatus Omnitrophota bacterium
GGTATTTCTAGTACACACCGCGTGCAATCCGGTGTATTGCGCTACAGGAACCACGACCGCAGTGCATGTTACCGCCGCGAATTTCGGTTCGGAGCCATTTACAGGCCAACTGTACCTGATGCTGTCGAGGCGGAGAGTCGACAATAAGGAGATTACACTGGCCCCCGGTGGTGTGCAGGAATTTACATGGGACGCGGTCAACTCCAACCGTCTGGCTCAGACCGGCGGCGTGTTCCATGTGGATCTTATACAGAATGAGAAGGTGATTGATTCCATTTATGGCGGCGTGGTTGTGGCTCCAAGGGATGAGAGTCCCACGGCATCTGTTGTGGATTTCCGCGCGAATCGCTTTGTGATGGAAGGGCGACCGTATTTCCTGTTTGGAACCAATCATACCGGAGAGGTCTGGTTCTCACCGCTGGACAACCCGGCGGTGTGGAGGCATGACCTGCGATGGATGCGAGACCATGGATTGAGAGTTTTGCGTGTGCTGCATTTTTCCCCTTTCGCAGCGAGGGGATACGAAGGAGTGAGGCAGCATAGTTCTCTGGATTTGAAGGTTCCACCGCCGCCGCGTCTGGTAGATGAAACGGATGCGCTTCTACATGCCTGCCAGAAGGAAGGCGTGGTGTTATTTCTGTCTCTTCACGACTGGCTGGAGGAGGAACTGACGGACGAAGAGTTGAAAGCGCAGCGGGAATGGAATCGATTCTGGGCGAGTCGCTACGCGAAAGAACCGGGAATCATTTTCGATATTCAGAATGAGCCGCATATCGGCATCCCCCAGACACCCGAAATGCAGGTTCTCTGGAATGAATATCTGCGTAAGACTTACGGCACAGACGAAGCGTTGAAAGCGGCATGGAAAGAATCCCCGCCGGAAGCCTCTCTGGGCGCAGTTCCATTGAACGACACACCCGATTCCTGGAGCAATGTGCGTCGTTTGGATGTGAACCTGTTCCGCACGGAACTCCTGAAACGGTGGATTGCGGAAAATGCAGCCGGTATCAAGGAAGGGAATCCGAAGGCATTGGCCACGGTGGGGTTTCTGCCGGACTATCAGAGCGCGGAGAAACTTCTTTCGCTGGAACACCAGGATTTTGCGAATATGCACTATTACGGCCCGGTGGACCGTTTTCCGGCAT
>JAKPRU010000189.1 GCA_029557025.1 Candidatus Omnitrophota bacterium
ATCCGTACCGCCGCTTGCCTGAATTGAGTTGACCGCAGATTTCAATAAAGCTTTATCCGTCGTGAAGTCCTGCACCAAATGCGCCTCGTGATCGAAAACGATCACCGCCATCGATGCGCCATTGGGCATCGTATCAATCGCATTACGGGCGGCATTTTTGGAGTCCTCGATCGGTTGTCCCCACATACTGCCGGAATTATCGAGAATCAAGAGATAATCGGGGATCGGCGACCCCAAATCCCACAAGGTATTGGCGACATAGAGATCATCCAATCGGCCGGAGATCCCCGCTCCGGCAAGAATGGCCCCCCCTCCCCGGGCGCACTCCGCCGCGATCGTCTGACTGGCCACCGATACTCCATCAACCCACAACGACAATGTGTCGACTTCCGATCGCCAATATCCCATCACCGACACCCACACGCCCGTGGGAATCGCCCGGGGCGATGTTACCCGATACCCTGTCCCCCCGCTGATTTTGGTGAAACCGATGGACGGAACATTCGCATCTAACCGCAAATCAAAATTGGTATAGCCCGATCCAGTCGTTCGAATTATCAAAGATCCCGACTGGGTATTGGTGATGAAAACATAACATCCCACACACCAATTTGACAGCCCGGAAAAACGCTGAGACAAGGTTCCGTTCTCCGGATCGAATTCCCAAGGCTCAGGCACGGGAATCCCTGCTCCGGTCAAAACCAAACTCGCCCCTTTCATCGGACTGCGTGAATACAACGGCGAAGACTTATTGACCGCATATTGCCCCACCCCTTTGACAATCCCCCCCAAAGTCTCCACGTCATCTGTGAAAGTGTCGTCATCCGTGTCTGAATCTCCGGGGTTGGTCCCATGGAAATCCTGCTCGGTTCCATTTGCGATCGTGTCGTTATCGGTATCCTCGTCATAATCCGAAAGTCCATTTCCATCGGAATCCGAATCGTTCGGATCCAAACCCGCCCGATACTCATTAAGATTGTTCAATCCATCCCCATCGGGATCGTCATGCGGACCCTGATTGAGATCGCCAAATTGATCATACTCCCAAACATCGAACAACCCGTCGCCGTCCAAGTCGATCGTGGCGGAAACATAGACACGATTGGACACCGCCGAATACAAGGGCGAGTCGACCGTTAACCGCACAAAATTCGTCCCGGAATCCACTAACCCCTGCAAATAATAGGTAACATTGGAAATCCCCAACCCAAAAGTCAAAGTGTCCGATGATTGATAAATACC
>JAKPRU010000194.1 GCA_029557025.1 Candidatus Omnitrophota bacterium
TCATCGCAAGGGCATCTGCTTTCGACGCGACTACCGGAATCATATCGCCCACGCCGGTGATTCCAAAAATCTCTTTGGCGGTTTCTTTCAAACCGAACAAGACCAGGTTTCCCCCGCGAATCACAAGTTTCCTGTGGGCCGACAGGAAAACCCGGATGCCGAATGTGTTGATATACTCCAAATCCGACAGATCTCCCACCAGCCACATCTCCCCTCTCTCCACCCAGGAATCCAGCTGACTGGAGACACGTTCGCAGGTGTCGGAATCCAGCCGCCCCTCGATACGGAAAACCAGTACATCTCGATCGTTATATCCGACAATGTTCATTCCGGGAAACTCCTTCCGCGCGAGGTGAACCAGATGCCCTGTGGCCGAACTGATCCCCCCCCGAGCGGGACCCTTCTTCTCCCTGCTCCGTCCATCCTGTCCACACCGTCTGCCATATCTGCATTTTACATTGTCTGTGGCGGCGGGGATTCCTCACCATCCGAACCCATGTATTGTAGCGCCATCATGGTGATATCGTCCGATTGAACGGCATCCCCAGTAAACCGGGTCACTTCCGCTTTCACTTTTGCGACGGCCTCCTCCACAGAGCAGAAATCCATCTTCTTCAGACAGGTTTCCAGACGGTTTATGCCGAAAAACGAACCCGAACCATCCTCCGCTTCATTTACCCCATCCGTGTATAGAAAAACCGCATCCCCTGTGTTCAATTTCAAAGAACTGGTCCCATAGGTCGCGTCATCCATAATGCCTAAAATCAAACCGTGCGCATCACTCAGACATTCCAAATCGCCGTTCTTCCTCTTGATGTACGGGAGATTGTGTCCTCCATTCGCATACTGGAGATCGCCCGTGTGTACATTGATGGTCCCATAGAAAAGCGTGACAAACATGGTGGATTCATTGTCGGCAATCAACAGGTGATTGACTTTCTCAAGACATTCGCCGGGCGGAAAGCCGCGAAGAGCGGTCGCTTTCAACAGGGTCCGGCTTACCGCCATATAAAGCGCTGCCGGAACTCCTTTCCCCGAAACATCGGCAATCACAAAACCAAGGGTCTGGTCATCTACATAAAAGAAATCGTAGAAATCTCCGCCTACCTCTTTCGCGGAGATATTGATCGCATAAACATCGAACTCGTTCTGTTCGGGGAACGGTGGGAAGGTTCTCGGAAGAATGGAACGCTGAATATCCCGCGCAATTTTCAGCTCGCTCTCGATACGCTCCTTTTCGGAGACGGTGCGTGCAAGATCGTTCATGTACTGCTTGAGATCCTGCATCATTTTTCCGAAGGCCATGGAAAGATCATGGATTTCATCCTCGAACCGGGTCGCGGGCAGCGGCTGGTCCAGATCGCCATCCGCAATCCGTCTGGCCGTGCCGACAAACGCTTCGAGAGGCCGGGTGATCGTCCGGGCCAGGACCGTGATGATTCCGAAAATCACCAACAGCCCCAATGCCCCGATCCCAAACATGCGTCGTTGCAGGGCAATAACACTGGAAAGGATTTCTTTGACTGGATAGACCACCGCGAACGACCAGCCGCTGGATCGAATCGGGGTGAAAAGAATCCAGGCTTCCTGGCCGGTAACCGGGTCGCTAAATGGTTCAATCCCTTCCTGGCCGGAAGTCATTCGAGCGGCAATCCGCTTATCGTATTCCTCTAACCCGCTCTGCATGACCTTTTCCGGCTTGGGGAACGTGACAAATTTGCCTTCCCGGCTCAGGATAAACGCATAGCCGGTTTGCCCGACCTGCAATCTGCGAACCTTCTCCATGAGATCCCCCAGGGAAATATCAATCGTGGCGATTCCCCAGAAACGACCGTTCTTATGGAACGGGACCGAATAAGTGGTCATGATCACTTCGCCGCCGCCGATGTCGCGATACGGCTCGGTCCAGTACGGTTCATCCGCTTCTTTCGGCAGGCGGTACCAGTCCCACTTGAAATAGTCGTATTCCTCATTGCCCAGCTGCACAAATGTCAGTTCTTCCCCGTTTTGATAATAATAGGGCGAGTGATAGTACCGTTCCGGAATAAAACTGTTCGGCTCGAATGCGACAGCGGACCCGTAAACTTCGGGATTCCGCCGAAGAGTTTCCTGCATCAGGATTCGAAGATCGTCGTCGGTTATGTTGGGATGCGTCTCCAGGTAGACGCCCAGCATGGTGGGAACCTTGGCCGTTTTCTGAAAGGTGACCTCGAACAATTCCGCGTAACTGCGCGCCAAATTCTTCGCCCCGGATTCCACCTCACGCAAGGTCTCGATGCGCCCGTAATAATACGTGATCCCCATAATGACGGCCACTATCAGGAGTGTGCCCCCCAGGATCCCCACGGCCAAGCGTCTTCGAATACTGATCTTCATGAACACACCTTGTGTCCGATAGTCCTCGGCATGAACCGTATGATTCTGATACGGGACGGCGCAGGGATCAAGTAGGGGCGTGGCCGATGCGGGCGGTAGTCTTCAGGCCCCCCTATTCTTCGCAGGATCTCAAAGTCCCCTCTCCCCCCGGGAGAGGGCTAGGGTGAGGGTTCTTCTCATCCTTCCAACAACCGGAAATACTCGTCTCTGGAGATGCTGGCGGCTTTCAAATTATTGCGGATGATCGCCACCGGTACTTCCGTATAAACAGGAATGATAATCGGTCTGATTATACCCTGCTTTGTGTAGGCTCGGTGACTTCCCTCCTGTCGAACGAATCGAAATCCGGCATTCAGGAATATCCTTTCAAGAACCCTCCAATGGACCGGGGCCATTTTCGGCATACTCAGGCACCAACAGCGGTCAAGCGCCTCTCAACCGTAACCAATGCAGGCTCCACCCAAATTCCATCCCGGAATCCGTATCCCGCTTCCTGGAGAATCTCGTCCAATGTTCCCATCTCCATCGCCGTGCGAAGAAACAGGTGCAGAGCTTCATCCAGGGCTTCTTTTGCCTCCTCCGGAGTGAGACCGGAACTCATCACATCCAGCGGCACAGCATGGGCAATGAACTGATCGCCTTCCTTCCGGATTTCGGCCGTATATTCCACACTGGGCATGGGAGGTACAGGATTCACAATGATCTCCTTTCAGACATTTCCAACGGCCATTCCCTCCAGCATCAGTATAATCGTCATCAAAACAAACGCAATCATTCCGGCGTGAACGAACGAGATGGGAAGCGTGGATTTCATGGACCGTCCCAATAGACGAGACAGCATTCCGGTATGCAGAAAAAACTCCAGGCCACACAACAGCACCCACGGAACCGGCGGCAACAGGCGCTGAAAGAAAACCACTGTTTCGATCATTACCCAGGCGACCGATGTCCCCACCAGGCAGCGACGATCAAACAGGCCGCGTTCCGTGGCCGCCCCCGAAAACAGTGACAACCCCGCTGTGATCAGCGCGATCGCGCCCACAGAAAGCACCAGCCGCAGAATCAGCACAATCTCCAATTCAACCATCGCGCGTCGGTCGCCCGTTGACAGGGAAACCTTGGGAGAGCGTTCTTCTCCTTCTGTCTCCGGGAAGATTGGGAAGAGGGTCCTCCCTGGTGGGACAGGCGTCTCT
>JAKPRU010000196.1 GCA_029557025.1 Candidatus Omnitrophota bacterium
GCGGACATCCCGACAGTCTCCGAACTCATACCGGAGTACATGGAACATAAGAAAGCCAGGAATGCCGACCGGTGGTATCAGACAGTTGAATGTGCCGTCCAGGGGGAGCACTTTCGTTGGTTACTGAAGCGAAAGTTGGACGATATCACCGCTGGTGACATCCAGAACTGGCAAAATCGGCTACGCAACAATGGCCTGACTCCCGCCACAATCAACCGATACGTCGGGATTCTTTCCAACCTATATACCTTCGCATTGGACCGGGACCTCATCGAGCCACATCATCGTCCCCGCATCAAACGGCTGAAAGAAGAGCGCCCACCCCGCCGGTATTTCACCGTTGAGGAGGTCAAGGTCCTTCTTGATGTTTCACCAGGGCTTGGAGACGATGTGGCCCTATTTGTGAGACTGGGAATTCTGGCCGGACTAAGAAAAGAGGAGATTTTGTCATTGCGCACGGTAGATGTGGATCGGGAAAGCGGGTTGATCGTTATTTGCGATCACCGCCCCCAGGATGATTTCCGTCCGAAGTCGCGGCAGGAGCGCAGAATCCCTGTTCACGACGAATTGTGGCCGTGGTTCAACCGGACGAAAACGGGTTACTTTTTCCCAAGCCGCTCTGCCCATCGAAGATATCGTGAGAATTTCCGGAAAGAGTGGAATCTCTTGATGCAGGTTGCAGGCATCGAGTCTCCCGCCACCCCGCACGCCATGCGTCATACATTTGGAACTATGCTTGCACGGAACGGCTGTTCCGCGTTTGAGATTCAGCAACTGATGGGGCATTCAAGCGTCCAGGTGTCGGAGGAATACATTCACCTCGTGGGCGGTCGCAACCTGCATTCCGCCGTTCACTCCCTCAATTTCGATCAGGACAAAGTGCGACTCCTGCCGCAGATTGAGACCGGCCCTGAATAGGGCGTATAACTGACACGGGCTTTAAGGGATTTCAGACAGGCTGTTTTCCATGACACCCTTTTCGCCAGTTCTCAGTTTGCCCGGGAAGAACTTGCGATGTCGAGCACAATGACAATTTTCTGTCCGATCAGCAGTTGCCACTGACCTGAAAATCACAAGACCAACGTTCTGTAATCGGTCTCAACGGGACGAATGTTCTTTTCCGCAGATATTCAATGTCACCTGCATTTGGACGGGTTCCGGCCCTGGTCCGGTTCGGTCATGTTGCTGCCCCTGACGATACGGTCCACCGAGGGAATGTCAATCGGCAGCGGCACAGGTTTAACCTAACCCACAGATGCACATCCGAAAAGCACTGCCGCAATCAGCAGGCAGAGTGCCACCAGGGCAAA
>JAKPRU010000217.1 GCA_029557025.1 Candidatus Omnitrophota bacterium
AACGATACGCACGTCATGATGATTGTGGTTGTGGTACGCATTGTGGGGGCATTAGAACGATTTTCAGGCGGTCAGGCAACAGGCAGGGTCTGGCAACGGGCGGGAAATAGAAGTCGTCGGATTGTGAAAATCAATTAACCCGAAGAGGGGAATCAGGCCGTCTTTACGCCTAATTTATCCGCCAGATTCACATTTTCACGGACTTCGAGCTGTCGTAATTCCTGAATCAGGGCCAGATGATACCGGATCGTTTCCTGAAGACTTGGGGAAGCGGGGGCCAGATCAAAAACATGCGGTTTCCCGGATAGCCGGTCCTGGAGATCCTGCACAAAATCATCCCAGTTGCCCTCATACAACTCGTCCCGAAGCAAAACGAGCATATGCGCGTCTTCTGTTTGCAGAGCTTTTTGAATATCGAGCTCTGCCTGCCGGCTTGTTGTATTGGGGGCGACCACTCTATACCTCCCGTCCCGGTAACTTCATTGGAACAAAGAGCTTGAGAACGGTCAAGCACGAGGATAATGAGACATCGCGTGTCGTCTGTATCTGCTCATGACCGATCAAGCGACCGATAAACTATTTCGTCAGCAGGTGGGTGAGTCTTGAGCTATCACTTTCATATTGCGTGAAGAACGAGTTCACTGATTTGATCCGGACGTTCTGCTGTAGGAATTCCGACACGGTTAAGAGTTATTATCCTTTCTGAAGCGGTACCGGTCCCGCCGGAGATAATTGCGCCAGCGTGGCCCATACGTTTGCCGGGTGGGGCGGTTTTGCCGGCGATAAAGGCGACAACGGGTTTGGTCATGCTCGACTTATAGAAAGCTGCGGCGGCTTCTTCGTCCGTACCGCCGATTTCACCGATCATGACGACGGCGTCGGTTTCCGGATCGTTCTGAAACATTGTCAAAGCGTCCACGAATGTTGTTCCAATGATGGGATCTCCACCGATCCCGAGGCAGGTGGACTGTCCAAGCCCGTGTACCGTCAACTCGTTTACGATTTCGTATGTAAGTGTGCCGGAGCGGGAGATCACGCCGATTCGCCCCGGCTTGTGTATGTGACCGGGCATAATGCCGACTTTACACTGACCGGGGGTGATGACTCCGGGGCAGTTGGGGCCGATGAGAATGATACCTGCCGATCTGGCTGTCCAGTAAACGTCGATCATGTCCCGTGTCGGAATGCCTTCTGTGATGCACACGAACACCTTGATTCCCGCATCGATGG
>JAKPRU010000218.1 GCA_029557025.1 Candidatus Omnitrophota bacterium
CAAGAACGGCATCGACGCCAAGATCCTTGTGAAAAAGGACGCGGTGATCGAAAAGCCGGTGCAAATGTGTTTCGGCATGATCCCGGAAACGGGCCTGCAAGAGATCATTCTGGACATTGAGTTGGAGGAGAACGCCAGCGCGGGTATCTTCGCCCATTGCACATTCCCGTTCGCCCGGCAGATTCGGCATGAAATGGATGCGGTTATCAAGGTCGGCCCGGGTGCGCAGTATGCCTATTTCGAGCGCCATATACACGGCGGAGAGGGCGGCGTGGTTGTGGTACCGAGGTCCAAGGTGGAGGTCTGTGAGGGCGCACGGTACCAGACGGATTTCGAGCTGATTCGGGGACGAGTCGGCGAGATTCAAATCGATGTCGAGGTCACAGGAATGGCAAAGAGTGTTACGGAGGTCACCGCCCGTGTCAGCGCGATCAAGGATGACCGGATATCCATTCGAGAGACCGCCCATTTGGTCGGCGAGTATGCTCGCGGCGTACTCACCACGAATATCGCTCTTCAGGACACCGCACGGGCAGAAATCTATAACACCCTGACCGCCCATGCCGCTTACGCGCGGGGACATGTGGATTGCAAGGAAATCGTTAAGGGAAATGCGGTGGCGAAGGCCGTGCCGATTGTAGAGGTCTATCACCCCAAGGCGCATGTTACCCACGAGGCTGCTATCGGAAGCGTGGACTCCAAGCAGCTGGATACCCTGATGAGCCGGGGACTCAACGAAGAGGATGCCACGAATCTGATTATTGAGGGACTGCTGGGAGTGCCGCTTCTGTCGAACGGTTGATTCAGCTATCCCGATTCACCGGCAAGATGCCGGGGCCAATGTCCTCTCTCCGGCACTCCCTCTCCCGCCGGGAGAGGGTTTGGGTGAGGGATTCTTCGGCCGGCATAGGCTTCCAACCTGTGGCTCCGCTTACGCCTGGACATCAATTTTAATCCCGTGGATACCGTCTTTGGCGGGTGAGCGATGTTCCCTGGTGGGGACGGGCGGAGGTCCGCTGTTGGCCGCTGCCCGTCTGCGCGGCATCCGTCGGCGACGTTGACCGCGCTCTTCCTCTTGCCGGATCGGATCGACCCCATGATCCTCTTGTGTTTCCTGAACGGTGGTTGTTTCTTGGATATCCTGTTGTTGGAGCTCGCGGGCGACGGCTACGGGCAGAGTCTGCTGGAGCTGCTGCCCGGCCTGCTGCTGATTCTGGACATGGAGCGTGTTCGCCAGGGGGGTCTGAAAATCGGCCAGTCTCACGGCGCACCTCCGATTCGGAGATTCTCCTCTTTTAAATAGTACCAAATGTATTCTAAAAAGCAAAAAACAATTAAACGAAAAGGTCATGTTGAATGGAAGCCAATCGACCGCGCAACCGCATCATGGCCTTTGTGTGCAATTGGCAGACTCGCGATTCGGTGACTCCTAAAACCTCCCCGATTTCCCGCAAGGTCAATTCCTCGTTGTAATACATGACGACGACAAGGCGTTCCTTTTCCGGGAGGTTTTCAATGGCCACTGTGAGGACTTCAACAATTTCTTCTTTCTGGATCTGGCGGCGGGGGTCCTCCGTGTCGGCAGCGGGGGTCATTTCCCCGCGTGTGGCGGAACTCTCGTCCGAGATACGAAGAATCTCGTCCAGGGAAAGGAGCGCAGCGCGACTGGCATCCTGAAGCAATCCGCTCAGAACCGCCGAATCCACACCCAGCCGATCCGCCACCTCGGTATCCGTTGCGGGTCGCTGGAGCTCCTGTTCGACCTCCTGGAATGTCGCCTGAAGCTGGTTGACCCGCTGACGAAGCGAGCGGGGAATCCAATCGACCGAGCGCAGCTCATCAATAATTGAGCCGCGAATCCGGGGGATGGCATAGGTAATGAATTTTACGTTCCGGGAAAGATCGAAATTATCCAGCGCCGCCAATAATCCCATTACCCCACAGGAAAACAAATCATCATAATCCAGTACCTCGCTTTCGATATGGGAGGCCGACAACAGGCGGTTGATAACATATTTGACCAAGTGAATGTATTTGTTCGCCAGAGTTTCACGCGCCTCAAACGAATTCTCGTTCTTGAAAAATTTCCACAGCTCGGCTTCCTCCTCCGGGCTGATGGCCTTCTTTGTCGTGGTATCGCGTGATCGCATTGTGCTGTCTGTCCGTCGGTCTCAGGATTTCCGACCATAAGCCGACGGAGAGTTTTTATTGTAGCCGTTCTCAACTGCTTCTTTGCGCCTTGACTCGAACTCGCTCGATCCCGTTCTCTTGCAGGGTCAGAATTAACCGCTCCGTCAGGATCGCACCGGGTCTTACCAGTAACGCGCCTTCGGCGCTGTCAACCTGCTGACAGACCGCCATTCCCGGCCGAAGATCGGACACAGGAACCTCCATTTCCAGCATTTCCGGCTCGCCATGCTGCAAGTTTCGGATCCGCTGCCGGGCTTCCTCCCGGTAACTGTCGATGAGCGGATTCTCAATCAGCCGTTCATATAGAACGGCCGTACCCAACCCCAGCAGTCCGAATACGATCACCGCCACAGCACTATTCACAAAAAGCGCAAGAAAATCAATCCCTTTGCCATAGATGGTTGCCACGCATACGACACTGAATCCCGCAAATGTCGTCAATGCGAAGATGCGTTTCTTGGTTAGAGCGATGTTTTCGAATAGACGGCGCTTATCCATTTGCGGAACCCGAAACCCACTTCACCAATGCGCTCCTATCTGCCGGATTTCCTTCTCTTGCAGCTAGATAGATTATCAGAGCCTCTCGAATCGTACAATATGGCTAGGCGGCCGTGGTCCGCGCTCTTCCCAGGAGGCGATTCATGAATCCGCGCAATCCCCCGGAGGATACCCGCTACCGTTCCGCCTGAAGTAACGAGCATGCCAGGCGTCGAATGCTCTTCGATGCCGGACTATAGGGGCTGTGCAACAACAGGGGACGTTGTTCCCGCACGGCCTGAAGCATCTCCATATCCCTGGGAATACTGCCGAAGTTGTCGAATCCTGTATGCAGCATTGCCCGGCAGATTTGCAGCATCAGCCGGGTCACATCCGCAGCCTCCCGGTTGTTGCGAGCCATATTCACCGTCACCCCCACCCGCTTTTCCGGGGCGTGTTGCGCCAGGACCTTAATCAGCGCGTAGGCATCCGTATACGCGGTCGGTTCGGGAGTCGTCACCACCAACACCTGGTCCACCGCCAGAAGGAAGCTCAAGACGGAGTGGTTGATGCCCGCTGCGGTGTCGATCAGCAGGAGATCGCATTCCCCATCCAGTTCGTCAAACGAATCCAGGAGGTTTTCCAGGTCTTCCTTTCCCAGGTTGGCCAGTTCCTCAATGCCCGATCCTCCCGGAACGACCAGAATCCCTTCCGGTCCGGTCACGAGGACTTCCCGGAGCGTTTTCTGTCCCGAAAGGACATGGGACAGGTTGAATCGCGGAGAAATGCCCAGCAGGACGTCGATATTCGCAAGCGACAGGTCCGCATCGAACACAATCACCCGGCGGCCCATTTGCGCCAGGGCGAGCGCCAGGTTACACACCAGGTTGGTTTTCCCGACGCCGCCTTTTCCGCTGGTCACGGCAATCACTTTCGTTTCCGACCGGATGCCCAGTTGATCCCGGCCCTTTGGGAGCGGCTTCTCCAGCGGTTTTACCGCCGGAATTCGAAACACGGCGGACGGAGAAAGCGAATCGGTTCCCGGAAAGACTTCCGTCGAAGGGGACGTGTCAAGCAGGAGATCCGCGCCGGATGATTCCGCCGGGAGTTCCTCGGAGCAGACGTCCACCGCAATCGAGTTTTCATCTTCGACAACAGGACCGTCTTCGGGGATATCCTCCAGTGCGACCGCCCCCTCCTGGGCGGAAGGCTCCTGGAGTTCGCCGGATTCCATGAGACGGCGCAATCCCTCCGCTTGATCGCGAATGTTGTCAGGCATTTCGGACACCTCCGGCAAGGGTGATCTTCTGCGTCACCTGTTCGGTAATGGGGATAAACTCCTCTTCGGAAATATCCTGGGGGGCCGTATGGATGGCCTTCGCGGATTCCAGAACTTCCTGCGGCCCCCCGGTTCCCAGAATGAGATCCGCAAGACGTTCCGATGTGGCCACCTCGATATCTTCGGGAACCATTTGGCCGGTTGTCATATAGGAAACCGGCAGGCCGGAGGCGACAACCGCGTTGAGGATATTCCCAAAGGCAGTGGACTCATCGAGTTTCGTCACCAGCAACCGTTGGGGATCCAGCTCCCGAAATCGTTCGACAATGTCTCGAAGATCGCAACTCTTCGTCGTTGCCGCAACAACCAGGTGAACCTCAACCGGCTGACAGGCTTTCGCAATGGCGGCCAGGTTGGAAATCTGGCTTTCATTTCGTTGGCCGGTTCCGCCGGTATCCACAAGGATCAGGTCGGCATCCTGGTGTCGTTGAATGGCGGCGGCGGCCTCTTCGGGGGAGTACACAACTTCGAGGGGAACACGCAGGATTTCACTGTATTTCTGAAGCTGTTCGACAGCGGCAATTCGGAACAGGTCAGCGGTCATAAACACCGCGCTTCGACGGATTCCACTAGTGGGATGCGTGAATCCCGGCGCGATTTTCGCCAGCGTCGTGGTTTTCCCGACCCCCGTCGGTCCCACCAGCATAACCACTTTTGTGCCGGATTTGACTTCATCGGTGAGGATCGGGCCGGTTACCGCGAGCCGCCGGATGATCTCCTCCCGAATGGCACGACGGGTTACCTTACCGTGAATCGCTCCCAGGATTTCATCCGCCAGAGTCTCATCGACCTCCTGCATGAGGAGATAATCCTTCCAGGGATCGGAGATAAGCGGCGTGGATGGAACGCACAGCGCGGGACCGGCAGCTCTTTCGATCAAGCCGGTCAAGCGAATCATTTGCTCTTCCAGCGAGGCCAATCTTTTGTCCAGCATGATGGAGGCATCCTGGGTATCCCGCCGGATGGCTTCTTCGCTTGGTTTCTCTGGTGACTGACCGGCCTGCGTAAGAACCGAGCGCGCGAGCGCTTTCAATTCCGGTGATGCCGTACACGATTGGAGTGCGTGGGGGCTGAGATCGACCCGATCCGCGCGGTTCGCACTCGCGACCGCTTGAGGCATGATGGGAGGAGGGACAACGGAGACCGGTGATTCCGGAGACTTTTTCGCCGTTCCGGCGGACTTGCCGGAGCCAAGACCGATCCCGGCGGTCACTTCCACAAATGGCCGTCCGAACAGCCCCAGAATCGGTTTCCGATGTTCTTTTGTATGAACGATAATGGCATCCTCGCCCAGTTCGTTCTTCACAAGACGCATGGCCTCGCTGATTGACGGAGCGATAAACTTTTTGACTCGCACGATTCGGCCCTTCCTTTCTATCCCTTACAAATTCCTTATTACGCCGGAGTTCCTGTCGGCTCCTCCGCCTTACGCGGGGCATCCTCAAACGGAACTGTTCCCACACGGCGCAGGTTCACCTCTGCCGCGACTTCATTGAAAGACAGTACCACCAAGCTGGGGATTCTTCGCTCGCACATCCGTTTCAGATGCGCCCGGATCTGCGGGGATGTAATCAGGACCGGATGCAG
>JAKPRU010000233.1 GCA_029557025.1 Candidatus Omnitrophota bacterium
AGCCGGTGATCTGCGCCGTGGGCGGGCCGGCCATCGCCGGCGGCTTCGACCTGACCATGATGTGCGACATCCGCTACGCCTCCGAGCGCGCCAGGTTCGGCCAGCGCGAGATCGTGCTGTCCTTGAACCCCACCATGGACCCCCTGTGGCGCATCGTCGGCCTCTCCAACGCCATGGAATCGGCCCTGACCGGCCGCATCTGGGACGCCCAGGAGGCCCTGCGCATGGGCTATGTCTCGCGCATCTTCCCCGACGGCAAGCTCCTGGAAGAGGTGGGGGGAATAGCGCGCGAGATGGCCACCTTCGACCGGCAGTGCCTGGTGGAGACCAAGCAGCTCACGCACATGCTTCTGAGCGCCGACCTGGACAAGGCCATGCGCCTGCAGGAATGGCTCTTCCGCTCCTACATCGGCTCCGAGGACAACCACCAGCGGATCGACGCCCTGCAGGCCAAGCTGGCCGCCATGCGGAAGAATAAATAAGAAATGCCGATCATTGATTTATGTGCCGGATTCGATTATTGTTCTTAATAGAGATATAAGCGAGGTCAAGGGGTGCTGCCATGATCACGCGTGAAGAAATATTGAAACTCATGCATCAACATCTCGGAGAGATTCAAGACCGATATGCGGTTCGCAGGATCGGGCTCTTTGGATCCCATGTGCGTAACGATGCCGATTCCGAGAGCGATATCGATATACTGGTCGAGTTTCTCCAGCCCACCTTTGATCACTATATGGATCTCAAGTATTACCTGGAAGATCTTTTCAACGCCCCTGTTGATCTCGTTATGAGCGAAGCGCTTAAACCCCGATTGAAACCCTATATCAGTACGGAAGTTGAGTATGTCGAGGGATTACAAACTGTATCTGGATGACATACTGGATTCAATAGACCGAATCCATCGTTACATCCGTGGAATGGGTTATGATCAATTCGCCGCTGATGATAAGACTATGGATGCCGTTGTTCGCAATCTTGAGATTATTGGCGAGGCCTCCAAATATCTGCCAGAAGATTGGCGGGAAAATACAGCGGAAATAGAATGGAAAAAGATCATCGGATTGCGCAACATACTGTCGCATGCCTATTTCGGGATAAATCCTCTAATAATCTGGGAT
>JAKPRU010000241.1 GCA_029557025.1 Candidatus Omnitrophota bacterium
TGGAGAGGAGATCTCCCGCAACAGGCGCGGATACCCCGGCTCATCCAGAAGAAGCAGTTGCACACCATGCTTCTGAAGCCATTCGATTTCCCGTTCGACCTGGCGGTCAAACTCTCCCCGACCCGCTTGGGCAATCGCTTCCGCCGCCTTCTCATTCATCCCTTCAACAGACAGCAGATCTCCCGGAGACGCCGAAAGAACCTGTTCCGGTGTACCGAAACGACGAAGCAGGCGGCGCAGACGCACCGCACCCATCCGCGGGCAACGAAGCAGTTTCAAGTACGGTCCGTGGCGGGCAGGATCAACCGAACTGTGCGTTACGCTTGTTTCCACGGGCCGATTCAACCTCCAACCCTCGCTCCGCCTGTCATCCCAGGACTCGCGATCAACCTCCGGGCGGGGTCAGGATATAGTCCATATCCAACGGCTGAAGAACCTTCTCCAAAATCGGTTTGAAATACTGGATAAACATGGGATTCTGTCGGATCGGGTCCCAATAAACATACAGGATCCCCCCCACAATCCCGACAACAACCAGGAGGGTGACCGCCTTACCCCGGGGACTTTCCAGGGAGGTTTTGATTCGCTGCCCGAGCGGCGGGCGTGGAATCTTGTCCTGCCGCTTTCGCAGGATTTTGTCCTTCTCACATTCCAAACTGCCGATTGTTTCATTGAGAAGGATATTTGCGCAATGCCATTCGATCAGCGTTTTGTTGATCTCAATCGGAGACAGGGAGGCGAATCCATCCAGGGAAATTGTGCGCTTCACAGTGGTGAGAACCGATTGACCGATATGATAATCCTTTCTGATGAGCGTCATCAGGCGGCTGTGGTGTTCCGCAACAATTGTCTTGATTTTTTGGAACTCAGGGTCCAGGCGGGCAACTTCCTGGGGATCCTCCACATAGAATACTGTTGTCAGAATGCGATAAAAATCCAGCCAGATTTTCATCAACATTTTCAGTTCTTCAATCTGCTCGTCGATTTCCTCTATATTCGCTGCCATAACTCGTACTCCATTGGGTCCTTCCCGGACAAACCGTCGGTGTTCCGGCTTCTGGAGTCCACGCTACGGGAACCGGAACAGGCGAAATACGGTACCCGCAACCGCTGAAAAGTCAAGTTGATCGGGTCTTGCCCGCCAGACGTTTCTTGATCCAGGAGAATCCTTTGCTTTTCAAATGACAGGCTTCCTCAAAGGTTTCCAGGATGGTTCCCATGTCGTACAAAACGGCGATCTGCTCCAGTTCCTCCGCCACTTTCGGGGTAAACGAGACCCCAAAACAACATTGGTACAGGTGGACCACGCGTTGGATTTTGTCTTCCGCGTCAAGGGAAGTCAAATACCGCAGATACATTCCGGGCGGGACTGCGCAGCGACGCGAGAGTCGCTCCCTGATTTCGGCTTCGGAAAGGGGAACCTGCAATGGTTCCTGGATTCGAAATGAAACGAGGAACGGATGGTCCCTCCGTTCGAGATAGTTCTCCGCTGCCAATTGCCCCAAGACCAATGGAACAGTTTGGAGGGCAGAGCCGGTCCAGTCGGCCAAGTCCTGCGCGGCCACTCCGGCCCAGCCGGGGATCAGGTTCGTTTCCAGCTCAATCTCAACCAGTTTTCGAAAAAGATTCCATGCAGCGGGACCGAACTCCCGCGCCATCTTCTGAGGCAAACCACTTTCCTCAATCCAGCGGGGGAACCGTATTGTCAGAGGGTCCGGACTGCTCACAGGGAGGACTGAACTCTCCTTTCGAGGCAAGTTGAATCAATTCGCAACGTTCTACATCATGGCACTTCAGGTGTTCATGAATGCAGTCGATCTCTTTCTGCAGCAGCATGAGGCGTTCCGCAATGGGGTCCGGCAGGTCGCTATGCTGCAAATCCACACCTTTTTGCACCTTGACCCCATCCCGAACCACCACCCGTCCCGGGACCCCGACTACGGTGCAATTGGAGGGAACGTTTTTCAATACAACCGCCTGCGCGCCGATTTTGCAGTTGTCGCCGATGGTGATGTTCCCCAGCACTTTCGCACCTGCGGAAACCATCACATTGTTTCCAAGTGTCGGGTGGCGCTTCCCGGTTTCTTTTCCGGTGCCGCCAAGGGTCACTCCCTGAAACAACACACAATCGTTTCCGACAATCGCCGTTTCCCCAATGACCACACCCATGCCATGGTCGATAAAGAACCCTTCTCCGATTTGCGCGCCGGGATGAATCTCAACGCCGGTGATGAAACGGGCGATCTGCGAGAGGAGTCGGGGCAGAAAGGGGATACCCATTCGGTGAAGAAGATGGGCGATACGATGCGCGATGATGGCGTGAAATCCCGCATAAGTGAACAGGACCTCCACCGCTCCCCAGAATCCCCGTGCCGCCGGGTCGTTGTCCAGCGCCGAACGGAAGTCGCGATACAATGTCTTTAACATGAGAACCTCGCTGACCGAACCATTCCGGTTTTTAGTTTACAAGATTAGTATATCATTGATCGGATTTTTGCCATAGCGCATTATTACAAGTAGGAGAGATCGGGGAAGTCCGGCGACACGCCGAAGAAGATTTATTTTCAAATCGAGGAGACAGGACGATGCGACCGAACACAAATCGTCGGGAGTTTTTGAAGCGAACAGGCTTCGCAGCAATCGGCGGCATGGGGATCGGTGTGGCCAGGGAAACATCCGCCTCCGCAGAAATGCCGACGGTTCGGATCGGTTCGCTTACGGTCTCACGCTTGATTATCGGGGGCAACACGTTTTCGGGTCACGCTCACCAGCCGGGCGATGTCGGCAGACAAATGACCGATTGGTACACTGTCGAACGGATCAAATCAACTTTGGAACAGGCAGCGGATATGGGCATCAACACCTTCCTGGGACGCGCGGACCAGCATATTATGCGAATG
>JAKPRU010000253.1 GCA_029557025.1 Candidatus Omnitrophota bacterium
CGAGCACAAAAGACGGCCCGGAGAAAAATCCCAGCAACCCGTAGGCATATTGACGTTCGCTTTGTCCGCACAAACGCTGAGGCCAGCTGAATACGGCCATATTGAACCCCGCCCAGCCGATCCCGCCCAGCACCGATGCCACCCACACCGGCCATACGAATCCCGGATGACTGGGAACCCACACCCACACATGCAACGCCACCAGCATCCCGCTGGCAATCAGCACCGCCCTGTCTCCAACCTGGTCCAGCGCCCGTCCCCACAAACGACTCGCCGCCAGCGCCGTCATACTGGACAATAGCGCCTGGTATCCCATCTCGGCCGGCGACATGTGCAACACACGCACCATGTGGACCCCGAACAACGCCGCTGCCACTCCCAGGGAATACTGCCAGAATGAATAAAATTGTATGAACTTCCGTAACGCAGGTTTTGTCCTTAACGGCGTTATCAACTGCCGCGCGGAAATCCGAGGCAACGGCATCATCTTCGGCTCGTATTGACGAAGCAGCATCCAGGCCGAAAAGGCCGCCGACGCAATCGCCACGCCGAAACAGATTGTGTACCCCAACCGGCCCATCCCATGCGAACGAAACTGTGACAGAAGCTGGGACCCGATAAACAACGCAATCAGCGAAGTCAGTCCCAGGTACGTGTTTCGTAAACCATAGTAAGAGCCTCGGATTGTAGTCGGCACCAAATCCGTCATCCAGGAAAACCAGGCATTCGCGGCAATAACCGCGCATATATTCGCACCGAACAACACGAACACCATCAGGGCTTGTCGTACAGGAGGGGACCAGTCAACGTACAGAAGACCGATCAGGGCCAGCCAGGAAATCCGGTGCAAAACGGAAAACATCGCCGCCACCGGTTTCCGCGCCTGAAGACGACGGACCAGAATCGGCGACAGGAAATACGCAAACTGCGTCAAAAACGGAAGGGATTCAACCACACAACATAGAAAATTCGGCGCACCCTGGTCGAGAACATAGTTGGTCAGAAAGATGCCCTGCGTAAGTACCATGTGAATGGTCGCAAACACGGCTTCAACCGTCGAGCACTTCAGCCCCGACCGGATCGATTCCATTTCACTTCGGAGATCTCGTCTCATCTCAATACAACGAAAAACTATCAATCTCCATTAAGATTCAATATCTCCTCTATTTCACCCTCCAGAAGAAACGCCGATGAGGTCGCCACAAATGCGCGATGAAGCGATTCCCGACTCTTCTCCGTCTCCTCAGCCGCAATCCCGTCCACTGCAAACGAAAACAGTCCCGACACAAATCCCGCAATCGCACACGCAAGTCGGCGAATCCGAAGGGGCGCCACCGGCCTCGCAATAAATCGCTCCACCTCACGACGGATTCCCTCCAGATAATTTAAATACGGCGCTTCGAACTCCTGAGGCGTATCCTGCTGTACTTGGGGAAAAACACGCCTTTGAAACAGCAGCAAAAACTCGTTCGGATGTTCGTGGAAAAATTTTGAATGCGCCCGGATCAGACCCTCCACCGCTTCATCCAAACTCCGACACTCCCTCTCTGCTTCCGAGATCCGTTCCAACAAATGGCCCACAGCGTCCTCCGCCAGCGCCGTGGCAAGCGCTTCCTTATTCGTGAAATGTCGATAAAAGGTCCCTTTGCCGACATCGGCACGCTCTGTGATCTCTTCAATGGCGGTGTTTTCAATTCCAGACTCAATGAACAGAGCAAGCGAGGCCTCTTTCAGGCGCTGACGGGTCTGAAGGGCACGTCGCGTTGCACGGCCCAGTGATCCATTCTCTGCCATTTTCCCTTAGTCTCTCTTTCGGACCATTAAGTCATCTGTGACCATAAAGTCACCACAGATAATGATAGTCACAGATGACTTTGAGTTCAATGAAAAGCCGCCATTTTTTGTAACGGTCATCAGCGATCATTGACAAGAACCCATCTCTCTATACGGATAAACTGACATACCTGGACCGATTTCCGTGACAAGGGTACAATATGATGTAGATTATGCAAGTGTTGGGACACAAAATATGGAGAAAAGAATATCAACCACGATTTCCTCCCGCTCCGTTGACAGCCTGTTCAAGGTTCGTAAAATACCCTGCAACTCTATGGAGTAACTGATATAGCGATGCTCTCAAAAAAGGCGGAGTATGCCCCCCGCGCCTTTCCGGCTCTCATAAAAAAAGATCATTAGAGTCTTTTTTTTGATCTCGGAACCGGCAGAAAGGGAGAAAATCCCCGACAATTTTCTTGAGTTGATTTTTCTCACATTGAGAAATCTGGGATTCCTGCTCAACAAAAAAAGGAAGATGAAAGACATTTGGGATGCGACTTACCGGATTCTCAATAGCAGGGCTTTGGCGGATATACTCCGTCTGGTCGATCACGCCACGGAGATCGAACACCCTTGGCAGCGGATGCGATTGATTATTGTGTAATCTAATAAAATGTATTCAAAAATACTCTGTTTCGGTCAAGACCATCAATTTCAACTCCAATCCCGACAAGAACAGAAATCTGCGTTTTTTCCAGTCCACCGCAGTAGACAGGGAGTTTTGTGATGCCCGAACCTGTAATGGATCCCAAAGTGGATCACGCTTTTCTTGATAACCTCATTACGCAATATCGCCACAAACCCGGAGCGCTCCTGGCCATTCTGGAAAGCGCACAGGATCACCATCCGCGCAAGTATCTGACAAAGGAGACTCTGGAATACATCGGCAAGGAAATCGGAGTGTCCCGGTCTCAGATATACAATGTCGTGACCTTTTACTCTTTTTTCAATCTGACTCCCCAAGGCGACCACAGCATCACAATCTGCCGGGGAACCGCCTGTCATGCCAGGGGATCAAAGAAAATACTCGACTTCGTGAAAAACATGCTCCAGCTCCAGGAAACCAATTCCGGCTACGCAGATAAATTGTGTCTCACCACCCCGGACAACCGATTCACCGTCAGAACGGTGGCCTGTTTCGGCCAGTGCGCGCTGGCCCCCGTCGTTTCCGTCGATGAACGCATTTACGGTTATATGACTTGCCGGAAAATGCGGGAAATTATCGAAAAATTGGATCGTGAGCCGGTGGAGCCGGTCCCGCTGTTTATCTGAATGCCGGTTCCAATAAAACCGGCAGAAGTGCCACAAAAATGGACGAATCTGAGGAACCGTCATGAGCGATATGCGAATCAATGATCTCAATATGCTCCACGTTGTTCAGGAAGCGGGTATGAGCAAACTCCTGCCCGGAAAACCCCGCATTGCTGTGGGGATGGGCACCTGCGGTATCGGCAACGGCGCACAGGAGGTTTACGACCTCTTCTATCACGAACTGCACAACCAGGGGGTTGATGCCTATCTCACGAAGGTGGGCTGCTTCGGATTCTGCGCAGAGGAACCTCTGGTCAATGTATTCGTCCAGGGCTATCCCCTGCTGATTCTTCACCGAGTCACCCCCGATGACGTCAAAGGCATTGTTGACCTGGTCGCAGAGAGAAAACCGCCGGTCAACAAGATCCTTTGCAAAATTGAGGAATGGAATCACCTCACCGAACGCGTTACCTACGGTCATGGAATCCCCGAGGTTCCCACATGGGACGAGATCCCATTCTACCGATATCAGAAGAAAATCGTTCTTCGAAATTGTGGACTGACCAATCCCGAGGAAATTGACGAATACATCGGAATCGGCGGATACCAGGCGCTCTATAAAGCCCTCTATGAAATGTCCCCGGATCAGGTCCTGGATGAAATTAAAAAGTCCAAGCTGCGGGGACGAGGCGGAGCCGGGTATCCCACAGGGATCAAATGGGAACTCCTGAAACGCGCAAAAGGTGACCGAAAATACCTGGTCTGTAACGCGGACGAGGGGGATCCGGGCGCGTACATGAATCGCAATGAAATCGAGGGTGACCCCCACATGCTACTGGAGGGGATGATTATCGGCGCGTATGCCACCGGCGCAACCGAAGGGGTAATCTACATGCGGGCGGAATATCCGCTCGCCGTGGAACGGCTGAAACGTGCCATCGCCCAGGCACGCAACCATGGTCTTCTCGGCGAGGGGATCATGGGAACCCCGCTCTCCTTCGAGGTACACGTGGTGGAAGGCGCTGGGGCTTTCGTCTGCGGCGAAGAAACCGCCCTGATGGCCTCCATTGAGGGAAACGCCGGCAGGCCGCGACCCCGCCCCCCATTCCCCGCGGATAAAGGTCTTTGGGGTTATCCGACCAACATCAACAATGTCGAAACCTGGTTCAATATCCCGATTATTATTGCCAAGGGCGCCTGGTGGTTCGCTCAAACGGGCAATGCGACCAGCCCCGGCACGAAAGTCTTTTCTCTCGTCGGCAAAATCAAAAACACCGGCCTCGTTGAACTTCCCCTGGGTTCACCTCTTCACACCATTGTCTACTCAATCGGCGAGGGAACCGGCACCAGGCGCAAGGTGAAAGGCGTCCAGACCGGCGGCCCTTCCGGCGGATGTATCCCCGCCGAACTCTTCAACACCCCGGTAGACTATGAATCCCTCGCGTCTCTTCGCTCCATCATGGGTTCCGGCGGGATGGTTGTGCTGGACGATGATAACTGCATGGTCGATGTCGCGCGTTACTTCCTGGAATTCACTCATTCCGAATCGTGCGGCAAGTGCATTCCCTGTCGCGTGGGGCTGGACCATGCTTTGCGCATCCTGACCGATGTCACCGAAGGCAAAGCCGGCCCCAACGATCTCGAAGAACTCAACAATCTTGGCCGCGTAATTCGTGATACGGCTCTTTGCGGTCTCGGACAAACCGGTCCGAATCCGGTTCTGACCACCTTGAGGCATTTCCGTCAGGAATACGAGGAACACATCTTGCAGGGCCGATGCCGGGCCGGAATCTGCGAGCATCTGTTTCTCTCTCCCTGTGAAAACAGCTGTCCGCTCCACATGAACATTCCGATATTCCTTCAACTGTTTAAGGAAAACCGCCTGGAGGAGGCCTGCGAGCTGATTCAACTCGACAATCCCCTGCCTGCTTCTACAGGACGAGTTTGCGAACACCCCTGCGAAATTCGGTGCAGGCGCAAAGACATCGACAACTCGGTCTCAATTCGGGAGGTCCACCGCTTTCTGGCTGACCGGATGTTCCGCGACGGGATGCAGAAAATTGTGTTCGACAGGCTCCAGGCGCGAAAGTTCCCTCCCACAGGGAAATCGATTGCCGTGGTGGGCGCCGGACCCGCCGGACTGACCGTTGCCTATTATCTTTGCCTTCTCGGACATGATGTGACAATCTACGAAGCCTTCCCCGAAGCAGGGGGAATGTTGAAATACGCGCTACCCGAATATCGTCTTCCGAATTCCGTTGTGGACCGTGAAATCGAATTCATCCGGAACCTGGGTGTCCGTTTCGTTTTCAACACACGGATCGGCTCAGATAAAAAACTGCTTGAACTCGATCAGGAATACGACATAACCTTTCTCTCAATCGGTACCTGGATCGGCATAACAACCGGTCTGCCCGGCGAGCATCTGGAGAGTGTCGTCCACGGTCTCACCTGTTTGGAAGATGTCTCCACTGAAAGGAAGTTCGATCTGGGAAAAAATGTCGTGGTGATCGGCGGCGGGAACGTAGCTATCGACGCGGCTCGCACATCCCTCCGCAGAGGGGCCGATGTCACCGTAGTTTATCGGCGTGAAGAAGCGGATATGCCTGCGATCCACGAAGAGGTTGAAGAGGCCAGGGCCGAGGGGGTCAAGTTTGTCTTTCTTGCCGTACCGAAAAGCATCATCGAAGGCGCTCCCGGTAAAGTGAAAGGCATTGAACTGATTAAAACCCGTATCGAAGGATACGAACCGTCCGGACGACGCAAGCAGGTCCCAACCGGTGAGTCGTTCACTATCCCCTGCGATACAGTCATTCTGGCTGTCGGCGAGCGGGTGGATTCCCAGTTCATTCGAGAATCCGAAATCGAGGTCTCCGAGGGGGGGACAGTCATTGTCAATCCGTTCAGTTTCGAAACGAGCGTACAAAACGTGTTTGCCGGCGGAGATGCCGTTACCGGGGCCTCCAATGTCGCAGAGGCCATGGCAACCGGCAAAAGAGCCGCCGCCTTCATTGATGAACGGCTTACAGGACAGAAGCGATTCAAACAACTCTGGCCCTCCTATCCCATCCATAATGATGTCCCACTTGAGCCGCAGGGAGGCGAACGGAACAGTATTCGGATCATTCCGGTTTCAGAACGGCAGGCAAACTTCAGGGAGGTTTCTCTGGGTCTGACAGAGGAACAGGCGCAACAAGAAGCCGTCCGCTGTTTGCGATGCGATATCAAGGAGGCATCCTGACAATCGGAGAAATAGTTGGAACAAAAGGTGGGTGCCACAGGTTTCCAGCCTGTGATGCTATATGGGGCCAGCCTGTGACCCCAGACAAAAAAATTGGACAACAACATGAGTAAAGAGTTCACAATCAGAATCAATGGCCGGGATATCCCGGCCCAGGAAGGGGAAACAGTCCTCGATGTCGCGCGAAGGTCCGATATCTATATTCCAGCGCTGTGCCATTTGAAGGGATTGTCCCCGGTCGGCGCCTGCCGCCTCTGTCTGGTGGAGGTCAAAGGCGTGTCTCGCCTGGTTCCTTCCTGTACAACCTACGTGCATGAGGGGCTGGATGTGATTACCGATTCGGAAGGTATCCAGAAATGCCGAATGGTAATTCTTCAGCTTCTGTTCTCGGAGCGGAACCACACCTGTTCGGTCTGTGTCTCCAATGGCCACTGTGAGCTGCAAGCCATCGCCGAAAACCTCGGAATGAACTATGTCCGGTATCCCTATCGCTTCCCGGCCCTGGAGGTAGACGCCTCTCACGAGAAATACGCCATCGACCACAACCGCTGTGTCCTTTGCACCCGCTGCGTACGTGTCTGCAAGGAGGTGGAAGGTGCGTATACGCTGGAGATTATCGGGCGGGGCGTTCATTCGCTCGTCCTGGCCGATCTCGATGGATTGTGGGGGGAATCCCAAACCTGTACCGGTTGCGGCAAATGTGTTCAGGTTTGCCCCACCGGTGCCCTGTTCGAAAAAGGAAAAGCAGTAGGTCAGATGAAAAAACGCAATGAGTTTCTGCCCTACCTGATGTCCATGCGGAGTCTGAACCGATGAGAAAAATAAGACTGGCCACCGTTTGGCTCGATGGATGCTCCGGGTGTCACATGTCTCTCCTCGATGTGGATGAACGAATCATTGAATTCGCCAACCGGATTGAGGTTCTTTATAGTCCCCTCGTAGACCGGAAGGAGTTCCCGGATTCGGTGGACCTGACACTGGTAGAGGGGGCAATCGCGAGCGACGAAGACCTGCATAAAATTCGCCTCATTCGAGAACGGTCGAAGGTTCTGGTCGCTTTGGGGGACTGTGCTGTAACCGGCAACATCTCCGGAATGCGCAACTCGTACCCGGTGAACGCTGTCCTTCAGCGCGCCTATGCTGAAAATGCTAGAACGCGCAACGGGTTCCCGCAGCGAGGCCTCCCCGTGTTGCTTCAACGGTGCCGACCGCTTCACGAGGTCGTTCCCGTCGATCTCCACGTGCCAGGATGTCCTCCGAGGGCCGACCTGATTTACGCAGTTCTCAAAGCCATCCTGGAGGGGCATCTCCCCCAGAACATCCATACCCGTTTCGGATGATAGGAATAAACCATGACCAGACAGATTGTCATTGATCCCATAACCCGCGTCGAGGGACACGGCAAAGTCACTTTGTACCTCGATGATTCCGGCGAGGTCCGGGATGCCCGGCTTCACGTCACCCAATTTCGTGGATTTGAGAAGTTCTGTGAGGGACGCCCTTTTTCCGAAATGCCTTCTCTGACCGCTCGTATTTGCGGCATCTGTCCGGTCAGTCATAGCCTGGCGTCCGCCAAAGCCTGTGATGCTGTTCTGGCCGTTCAAGTCCCCAGGACCGCACAGAACCTTCGGAAAATCCTCA
This sequence comes from Candidatus Omnitrophota bacterium, assembly GCA_029557025.1. Lineage (GTDB taxonomy): Bacteria > Hinthialibacterota > Hinthialibacteria > Hinthialibacterales > JAKPRU01 > JAKPRU01. The sequence goes on from JAKPRU010000253.1 coordinate 7,970, forward strand.
ACTTGGCCCAGTTACTGCAATCCCATGCCCTGAGTTTTTTCCATCTCTCCTCTCCGGACCTCCTCCTGGGAATGGATTCCGATCCGGCTGAACGCAATGTGTTCGGCGTGATTCGATCTCATCCGAGTCTGGCACGAAACGGAATCCGCCTGCGCCAGATCGGTCAGCAAATGATTGAGACTCTCGGCGAAAAACGCATCCATTCCCCCTGGGTCATTCCGGGCGGTGTTGCAAACCCGCTCGCCTCCGAAGATCGAGAAGCCCTGCTGGTTCTGATCCCGGAAGCCCTTTCCATCATTCAGGAAACCATTGAGTGGTTCTATTCCGTCCTGAACCAATACACGGAAGAAATCCGTACATTTGCGAATTTCCCGACTCTGTTTCTGGCTCTCGTGGGCAGCGATGGCCGCTTGGGTCATTACGATGGCCGAATGCGGGTAATCGATTCCGAGGGCAATCGCCTTCTCGATCAAGCGGACCCGGCTCAATATGCGGATTATATCGAGGAATGGGTGGAGCCGGATTCCTATTTGAAATCGCCCTGCTATAAGCCCATGGGATATCCCGATGGGATCTATCGTGTAGGTTCGCTGGCCCGCTTGAATGCGGTTGACTGCTGCGGAACACCTCGCGCCGATGAGGCCTGGAAAAAATTGCGCCAACCGAACCAGGGGCCTTTGCTCAGCTCGTTCCACTATCATTATGCGCGGCTTGTTGAATCACTGTATGCCATAGAACAAATCGAGGAGATTCTTCACGATTCCGATATTCTCGATGATCGTGTCTGTGCCAAGGCTCAGCCGAATAATCTGGAAGGTATCGGGGCCATCGAAGCGCCACGCGGCACACTCATTCATCACTACCGGATCGACAAAAACGGCCTGATGGTCTGGGCAAACCTGATCGTCGCTACCGGCCACAATAATCTGGCCATGAATCGGGGCATCCTGCAGGTCGCCAAAGAATACGTGAAAGGCGACAAAGTCTCCGAAGGCATCTTAAACCGCGTCGAGGCCGTCATTCGCAGCTTCGATCCGTGCCTGAGCTGCTCGACCCATGCACTGGGTCGCATGAGTCTGCAAATCCAACTGCTTGCGCCGACCGGAGAATGCCTGGACAAGGCCGTGCGATAGGCCCTTATCCCGCTTCTCTCCTGTTTCCCACCACCGTCGGTTGACACAAGCATTGGAATCGAGATAATCCCTGCCACCACTCGAAAGGGGAGCTCCTGACGGTGACATGGCGGGTTATCCCGGTTTTCTCAAAATCATCGAGGGTTGAACTCCTCTGCAACTCCCTTTTCATAATCGGCTTGAGTGTCCTCTGGATTGCTTCGGCGGCACGGAACCTGTGCGCAGGAGACCCATCACCCACGCCAACAGCGACTCCAAGTCCTCCTATCATAACTCCCTCTCCAATCCCTTCCTGGACTCCTACCGCAACATGGGGTCATACACCTTCTCGAACTTCGACTCCAACCGCCACTGCGACCCCAACGCAAACGGAAACTTTTACCCCAACGCAAACTCCCGCCCCAACGCTTTCATTTACCCCAACCTCGACTGACTCCCCAACTCCGATACCCACTTCAACCCCGACCCCAACTCTCACTTCCACACCGTCGCATAGCCCGACCGTAACTCCTTCTCCAAGCTCCACACCATCATTCACCCCAACTCAAACTCCGACCTCCACTTGTACTCCAACATATACAGCCACAATGACGCCGACTCCGAGCGCCACTCACACCTCAACCGCCACTCCAATCCCCAGCCCCACAGCTTCTTTTACTTCTACTCCGACTCCCACCCTCACTCCAACTTGCACTTTCACTCCAACCCATACACCGACTGTTACTCCCACTCCCAGTTTTACCCCCTCTCACACCTCAACCGCCACTCCAATCCCCAGTCCCACACCTTTCTTCACTTCCACTTCAACTCCCACCCTCACTCCGACTTGCACTTTCACCCCAACCCATACACCGACTGTTACCCCCACTCCCAGTTTTACCCCCTCTCACACCTCAACCGCCACTCCAATCCCCAGCCCCACACCTTTCTTCACTTCAACTCCCACCCTCACTCCAACTTGCACTTTCTCACCAACCCATACACCAACTGCTACTCCCACTCCCAGTTTTACCCCCTCTCACACC
>JAKPRU010000296.1 GCA_029557025.1 Candidatus Omnitrophota bacterium
CTGGCCGTCATGCTGGCCTTCGTCCAGTTCGCGGCGGGGGGATGGATACGGCCGGATTCGGCCATCTACGATACCGAAATCCTAACCACCTTCGTTCCCTCCGACTATTCCATCACATCCGCAACCATTTTTGGACACCTATCGGGAATCAACAACGCCCTTAACGTCATTTCCACAAACAAGGCGTCCGTTCTCATCTACAACGGAATCACCAACACCGCCAGCGCAGGTGCGTTCAATCTTGGCGATCTACCGTTTATTTCCAACTCCAACTGCAACTGGCGCATCCTCACCAGCTGCGAAGACATCCAATACCTGTACGGAACGAATTTGCTCCTGCGATTAACCTACGGGCAAACCGACAGCCCAAAAGCAACATCGATCACCGTAATAACCAACCCGCCAACCATCACCATCGTTTTTGAAGCCATTGGGACTTCAAACCGCCTCGAAACCGCGACGGCATCCAACAATCCCGTTTGGTCCGAATGGACAGATTGCACGTGGGAATATGACGCCGGCATCGGAACCGTAATCGCAACCAATATCGACCTCGACGTTCCCACCTGGGCGAGGATCGTTTCCCTTTCGGGAATCGTAGTCACCAACCCATATATCCACATCACCGCGCCGCTCTACGTCGGATCGGAAACGAGCGCAGCGAACCGCGCCGTTACCTATTCAGAGATCACCAAACTGGAATCTTCTAAAGCGTCCAAAACGGAAGTATCCTTTTACACTCCATTGATTCACCAGCTAATGACTATGGGTGCACCATCCATCTTGACGAATATGGAAACGGGGGTCATTACAACCAACTGGATGACTCCTGGGGATCTCTATCCTGTTTGGTCTTTCGACAAGGACACCGGACTGGTGTATTTCAAGGATTCTTCCATCTCTAACCTCACCCTCGGCGGCGTAACCCGCACCGACTGGCCCCAGGGCACGATCCTCGGCGCGACGGTCAACGAGCCGCATACCGTCGCCACGAACGACGGC
>JAKPRU010000305.1 GCA_029557025.1 Candidatus Omnitrophota bacterium
AATTCGAAGTAAATGTGCTGGTCCGCATCCGTGTATTCATCGAAAAAGGGATCGCGAAGGACTTCCATGCTTTCCAGGTAAGGCACCGGCTCCAGCAGTTTCGGCCACGCCTGGAATCCGTCCCCATGACCCGTACTGCCGATATACGTGTTGTTATCCATATAGAAACGGTCCAGGGCCATGGCAACTGTGCGCTGATTCGCCTTGGTTTTTGTTACCATTGCGCGAACCCTCGCGTTCATAAAGTTGGGCACGGCAATCGCGGCAAGAATCCCGATGATCGCCACCACAATAAGAAGCTCTATCAAGGTAAATCCAAATCGGCTTTTCATGTGTCCTTCCCTCGCTCGTTTGTCCGAAATAATGTGGCCCGCTGAGAATAATTATACATTCACAGCGCCTAACGAAAGAAGACCCTTTGAGCAAAGGATCTCCCATGCGTATGCGCAGAGTGTTTGCAGGCGTAGATGGAGTTTGGTTCAAGCTTGTCTGCGGGCCGGCTTACCGATCTAACTCAATCTTCCCCGACGGTGAGCGTATAAAGCGGAGTGATCTGTGAAGGGTGAACTTTTCGATCCACAAGTTTCCCATCCTCCAATCGAAAAAGCACACACACCTGGTTTTCCTCCACCCGGTAAATCACCCCGAATCGGTCCACCGGAACCTCCGGAATGGACTCCCGTGCCCGGACATAATGCCCGACCTCAATCACCATATTTCCATAGATCAACGACGGCCGCGAATTCTTCACCTTTTTCAGCGCACCCGCCAGCAACTCCCGATCTCTCGGTCCCGGCAAGTGCTGAATGAGAAAACGCAGACCGTCTCCCAGGTGTGTCTCGCTCAGTTCGGGATCATCCTCATTGACCTTTCCACGTACCAGGCAATCGATAATCGCGGCAACCGTCCGCTCCCCGTACGCCACAAAGACCGACCAGATCAGCGCCTTCAAATAAAGGAGAATCATTCGTTCGCTTGCGCGAGGGCTTTGTGAGTGGTCCGGTTGCATCTATCTCTGCTCTCGACACATTAAAATCGCCTGTCCCTTCTTAATCTGGCAAAGCGCTCTCTTCTCCCTTCGGGAGATACCATATTAACAGCTGACTGCGGGCGCAAGATTGTAAGGCCTTCGCACTCAGTAGAAGAAAGGAGTCAGACAATGGCATTGTACTCGGATTGGATTGCAGGTGGGAGAGTGCAGCATGAGGTTTGCAATGGATCCGGGAGCCGGAAGGGAAGTGGGATGAGAGGATTTTGCCTGTTCCCTTTCCACTCGATACTTCCCCGTCGCGCTCTCATAACAAACCTTGAAAACAAATCCGAGAAACTACACAGTAAATACTCAGCGATCCTTTTTCAATCCCGAAAATCCAAAGGAGTCCGGCTCATGAAGCGTTTCGCCATATTCTGTTTCGCTTTGTTGTTCGCGGCCTCGGCAGGATTCACCGCCGAGACAGACAAAACCTGCGTCAAATGTTTCCTGGAATCCTGCCAGGACCTGGAACCGCTGTTTAACGGCAAGGACATGACCGGCTGGCGCGTCGTCAACGGCATCGAATGGGCTGTTGAGGACGGTGCGCTGGTCGGACCGATCAAAACTCCCGGCTGGATTGCCACCGAGGAAGAATACGACAACTTCGTTCTGTCCCTGGAGTACTGGGTCGCGAAGAACGACACCCATGAATCCAACAGCGGCATCTTTCTTCGCTCGGGACTGGACGGCGATCCGTGGATCAATGGATACGAATCCCAAATCAGTCTCCAGGATGAGAAGAATCCGACAGGCAGCATCTACAATCGCTGCTCCACCAAACTGGAACGAATGCAGCGCATTGCACCGGAAAAGCAATGGAATCGCGTCAAAATCTACGCCTATGGTCCTCACATTGTCTCAAGGATCAACGACGAGGCCGTCCAGGATTGCTTCCTGCACGTTCGGGACAAGGGCGTGATTGGACTTCAGATGCACCATCCCGGCGTCACCATCAAGTTCCGCAACATCGCTCTTAAACGCCTGACCGAAATGCCGGAGTGCGAGAAAGGATGGCGTTCCATCTTCAACGGCGAAGACCTCACCGGATGGACCGTTCGGGGCAAGGCCAAATGGGAAGTGAAAGACGGTGTTCTGGTCGGAACCGGCGGAATGGGGCACATCTATTACACGGCGGAAACATTCAAAGACTTTGAGATGCGCGCCATGATCCGTATTAACAAGGATGGCAACAGCGGTTTTTATTTTCGCTGCCGCCCGCCGGAGAACAACATCGACGGCTGGCCGGTCGGATACGAATGCCAGGTGGACAACCACGATCCCAACAATTACACCGGCGCGGTCTACGGCAAACAAAACGTGAAAGAACTGATCACCCGGGATGAAACCTGGTTCTCCGAACGGGTCCGCGTCCAGGGAGATCACATCCAAACCTGGGTAAACGGAATGCTCGAGACCGATTTCACCGACGGCGAATTCAAGGATGGTTACATCGCTCTCCAGGGGCATGATCCCAGCATCGTTGTGGAGTACCGGGATATCATGGTTCGCCCGCTGGATTGACTGCGGATGGCTTTCCGGAAGCCGTCTCAGACTTTATCCGAGGCCGTGCAACCCTTTTTACCCGATCGCTTTAGCTAGGCCGGTCGCTATCTTTGCATCCTTTGAGGTCCTCGCATGGAGAAGAACGAAACATTCCATTCCACCGATTTCATTCGGGAAATTATTGAGGCAGATATCGCGGCCGGGAAAAACGACGGGCGGGTGCATACCCGCTTTCCCCCTGAACCGAACGGCTACCTGCACATTGGCCATGCCAAGGCTATCTGCCTCAATTTCGGTATCGCGGAGGAATACAACGGGTTGTGTAATCTCCGTTTTGACGATACCAATCCCACGAAAGAAAAAACCGAGTACGTGGGTGCCATTCAGGAAGATATCCGCTGGCTCGGTTTCGACTGGGGCGACCGGCTATTTTACGCCTCCGACTATTTCGATCAACTCTATGAATGGGCCATCGATTTGATCAAAAAAGGCAAAGCATACGTCTGTGACCTCAATGAGGAGGAAATTCGTGAGTATCGCGGTACCACCGTGTTTACCCCGGACGGCAAGCGGGAAACTCCGCCCGGCAAGGACAGCCCATACCGCAACCGATCCATTGAGGAAAACCTCGATCTATTCCAACGAATGCGCAATGGAGAGTTCCCTGACGGCTCGCGCACGCTCCGCGCGAAAATCGACATGGCCCATCCCAATCTCAACATGCGCGATCCCGTCATGTATCGCATCCTGCGAGCCGACCATTACCGCGCCGGGGACAAGTGGTGCATTTATCCCACGTATGACTGGACCCACGGCCAGTCCGATTCCATCGAACGAATCACCCATTCTCTGTGCGATGTCGGCTTTGAGAATCATCGCCCCCTGTACGACTGGTTCCTGGATGAACTGGGAATCTATCATCCACGCCAGTATGAATTCGGGCGGTTAAACATTACATACACAGTCCTCAGCAAGCGCTGGCTGCGTGAGTTGGTAGACAATCACTACGTTTCCGGGTGGGATGATCCCCGTCTGCCGACCCTGTGCGGATTGCGACGACGCGGATATACACCTCAGTCCATCCGTGACTTCTGCAAACGCATCGGCGTCAGCAAAAGCGAAAGCATTGTCGAAATCCAGATGCTGGAACATTGCCTGCGCGATCACCTGAACAAAGAGGCTCCCCGTGTTATGGCTGTCCTCAACCCGCTGAAAGTAGTCATTACAAATTACCCGGAGAACAGGGAAGAAGAATTGGACGCGGTCAATAATCCCGAAGATGAATCCGCAGGGACCCGCAAGGTTCCGTTTTCCCGCGAGATTTATATCGAGCGGGAGGATTTCATGGAGGATCCGCCGAAAAAGTTCTTCCGCCTCGCGCCGGGGCGTGAAGTCCGTTTGCGGTATGCGTATTTCATTACCTGTCAAGAAGCCGTAAAGAATGAGAAGGGCGAGATAGTTGAACTGCGTTGCACTTATGATCCGGCGACACGCGGCGGGGATGCACCCGACGGACGTAAGGTTAAGGCGACCATCCACTGGGTCTCCGCCAAACATGCCATACAATCCGACGTGTGCCTGTATGAGTACCTCTTCACAAAAGAGAATCCGACGGCTGTTGAAGAAGGTCAGGACTGGAAAGACAGCCTCAATCCGAATTCGCTGACCGTTCTCACGGGATGCTGCGTGGAGCCTTCCTTAGCACACGTTCCCGCCGGTTATCGCTGCCAATTCGAGCGCCTCGGATATTTCTGTAAAGACCCGGACAGCACACCGGATCACCCCGTCTTCAACCGCACCGTGTCGCTAAAAGATTCATGGAAGAAAGGGCAATAGGCAGAACGGCTGCGAAGCGTCAACCCCGGCTTGCCTTTTCTGACCAGTCAACCCCCACCTCACCTCCCCCGATCTTCGGGGGAGGGATTATGCTTCCCCCCGCGCTTGACCTTCTCTGCCTTGTCTTGACAGACAGGGATGATCCCGCCAAGGTATGTTAATCCAATACGGGTGATTAGCTCAGCTGGTTAGAGCGCCAGTATCACAAACTGGAGGTCCGCGGTTCAATTCCGCGATCGCCCATCTTCAGACACCTCAAAACATGGATTTCGGAGCAAACGGAGGAAACCGAGATTGCGCCTGGCATTGAAATGCCGGGCTATTTTCGTGCGCCCTTCGGGCAGCATGATGATAGCCCGGACATTCATGTCCGGGACTGCTGGAGGTCCGCGGTTCAATTCCGCGATCGCCCATCTTCAGACATCTCAAAACATGGATTTCGAAGCAAACGGAGGAAACCGAGATTGCGCCTGGCATTGAAATACCGGGCTTTTTTGTGCGCCCTTCGGGCAGCATGATGATAGCCCGGACATTCATGTCCGGGAC
>JAKPRU010000306.1 GCA_029557025.1 Candidatus Omnitrophota bacterium
ATGGCGGGCCGTTTTCGCACGGCCTCCAGACCCTCGAGGACCAGGATGTTACTTTCATCGTAAGTCCCCACGGAATCTGTGGGATCATGTTTGGTCATTGGAGATATTCCCTCAACCAGGTGTTGTCTCAGGCATCACAGATTTTCTGTGATGTGAGAGCGATGATACGAGTCTGTCGCCAGGGATACGCGGATCACACGGAACATGTTTTTACGGGCATGTTCGCGTGGCAAAATCGGGCTATTGCTCCGATTCAGATTCCGGTTTGTTCTACCTCTATTGAAGATATGAAAAGTATACGAGAAACTGGACTTATTGTCAAGGATGACCATGAAAAGAACGCACAATAAATTGTGTTTTTGACAGGGAAAAATCACAATTTGTTGTGGTCATCAGAGGCTGTGGAAGGAAGAACTTGCCGGATAGGTTTCCCGGTGATAGTCTCCCTGCTCAAGAACCCTGAATGGGACCGATAATGGTCCCCGAATCGGCTATGAAATCCATTGTCATCCTCGGCTCGACCGGCTCGATCGGGACACAATGTCTGGATGTTATTCGTCAACACAGGGACCGGTTTCGAGTTCTTGGGCTGGCCGCTGGAACCAACCGGCGACTCCTGGCGAAACAGGTTGAGGAATTCCGCCCGCAGGTTTGTGGGTTGGTGGAGGCCAAAGAACCGCCGCCGCTTCCGCCGGATTGGGGCGGCGAATTCCTGAGCGGGCCGGAGGTTCTGTCCAGACTGGCGATAATTCCGGAAGCGGACATGGTTGTGGTGGCGACGGTGGGGGCGACGGGATTGGACCCCACCTTGCAGGCTATTGCCTCCGGCAAAGACATTGCGATTGCCAACAAGGAAGTGCTGGTGATGGCCGGGGATCTGGCGATGGCCGAGGCCAGAAAACACGCTGTGCGGCTATTGCCCATTGACAGCGAACACAGCGCGGTTTTGCAGTGTCTTACAGCCGGACGGCGGGATGAAATCCGGAGTATCATCCTGACGGCTTCCGGCGGTCCGTTCCGCCGATGGGATGTGGAGCGCATTCCGTACGCGACGCCGGAGGACGCACTGGCTCATCCTACCTGGGAAATGGGACCGAAAATCACCATCGACAGCGCGACCATGTTCAACAAAGGCCTGGAAATCATTGAGGCACATCACCTGTTCGACTTGCCGGTTGATCGGATACGAGTGCTGATCCACCCGCAATCCATTGTGCATTCGATGGTGGAATACTGTGACGGGTCTGTGATTGCGCAGCTGGGGACGACAGACATGCGGACACCGATCCAGCTGGCATTGTCTTACCCGGAGCGTCTTGCAGCCCCCGCCAAGCCGTTGGACCTTGCCCGGCTGGCCCAATTGGAGTTCATGGAACCGGATATGGAACGGTATCCCTGCCTGGAGCTGGCGCGGGAAGCAGCACATATAGGGGGAACCATGCCGGCTTTTCTCTCCGTGGTGAATGAAGAGCTGGTCGCCGCGTTCCTGGAACATCGTATCGGATTCGGGGCAATCCCGGACCTGATGGCCCAGGCGATGGAACGCCATACGCCTATCCAAAACTATTCACTTCAGACCATCCACGAGACAGACCGGGAGGCCAGGATGGTGGCGAGGGAATTGATGGGGGAGTAGGGGGAGAGGTGACGAGATACCGCCAGATCCGCCTCTCAAGATGACGGATCTGATTCATCCAATATTTCCTTTACCTGCTTGATCAGCTTCGGCAAGTCCTCTTGAACCGTCTGCCAGACGACACTCAAGTCAACGCCGAAATATTCATGTATGACCACATTCCGCATGTCTCTCATTTCATCCCATGCGACATGCGGATATCGGATCTTGATCTCATCGGGAATGGATCGGGATACTTCGCCAACAGCGGTCAAGTTATGAAGCACAGCATCGACATGCCGGTCATTCGGGCAGAACTGCCTATAATCCATGTCTTGGGTGTGAGATACGATCTTTTGAGAGGCCTGCAAAATGTCATTCAAGCGGAAACACCAGGATCTAGGTGACATCGACGGCCTCCCGCAAAATGTCCTCCCGCATCCCCTCTCGCAACGCGGGACGGGTGACCAAATCAATCTTGCGCTGCAACAGCTGTGAGAGATGCCGACGCACACGCAAGAAATGAAACATCCCCACGGGGCCATCGAATTCCACAAGCAGATCGACATCACTGTCCGGCTGAGATTCATTCCGCGCGACAGAGCCAAACAATGCCAGTGACTTGACTCCCTGTTCGCGGAGTTCGCTTTGATGCGCTCTCAGGGTGTCGATGATTTCCTGTCTGGGCATGGTCGTTCCTGCCTGGTTGGGTTCTGACAATGATACCATTTTACCACACAATTGCCGATTGATTTGACGGTCGTGACCGCACAGCGATCCGAACGCCGGTCCCTGTCTCTATGGCTCTATTTCCCGGCCGGTTCGCCCTCCGGTCGTGAATACTTGCAGGCTTTATTGGGGCATTTGATGGTCAGGCCTTTTTTCTTGTAGTCTTTTCGGACCAGGAACGGGGAGCCGCACAGCGGGCAGGGTTCCGCGACCGGGGGGTCCCAGCTCACGAACGCACACTGGGGGTATTTACTGCACCCGTAAAAGACCTTGCCCCGGCGAGATCGGCGCTCGACAACATTTCCATCGCAGCCCGGCAAGGGGCATTGGATACCGGTAGGCAGGGACTTGGCGTTTTTGCACTTCGGATACGCGGAACAAGCTAAGAACGGTCCGAACTTGCCGTCCCGGATAATCATTTTTGCGCCGCACTTATCGCAGATTTCGTCCGTTTCAACCTCTTTTACTTCGGCGTCCGATTCTACATAGGAACACCCCGGGTACCCGGAGCAGCCCACAAACCATTTTGTCCGTCCCCATTTTCGCACAAGCGGTTTTCCGCATTCGGGACAACTCCTTCCTACCTCCTGCTGCATTTCTTTCAGAACTTTGCCGAAGTTGGCGGGGGCTGCAAGAAGGTCTTTTGAGAACGGTTCGTAGAACTCCTTCAGCAGTTGAACCCAATCGGTGTTTCCTTCCTCCACCTCGTCGAGTCGCTCTTCCACACCGGCGGTGAAACCGATCTCGAATATGTCAGGGAAGGCTTTCACCAAAACGAGGTTGACCACTTCTCCCAGTTCGGTGGGATAGAAACGGCGATCCTTGCGTTCCACATACTCGCGGTCCACGATGGTTTTGACGATGGAGGCATACGTGCTGGGGCGTCCGATTCCCTCGGCCTCCAAAGCCTTGATGAGGGAGGCGTCGTTGTAGCGCGCAGGCGGACGGGTGAAATGCTGATTCGGATCCAATTTGCGCAGCTCTACGGGTGTGCCTTCACTCAGATGCGGCAGTTCCTGGTCGTTGTCCGATGACTCGTCCCGGTACACTTTGGTGTATCCATCAAAGGTCAGGATGGACCCCTGTGCGCGGAACACGAACGGGCCACCGACGATATCGATCGTTGTGGAGAGATACTCTGCGGCCGGCATTTGAGAGGCGATGAATCGCTTCCAGATCAATTCATAGATTTTGCGTTGATCGACGGAGAGGTATTTCCCAATCTGTTCCGGGGAATGGTTTTCGTCGAGATGAGTGGGCCGGATAGCTTCATGGGCATCCTGGGCGGCTTTTTTGGTTTTGTAGTAGTTCGGTTTTTCGGGAAGGTATTTCTTGCCGTATGTGCGCTGGATGAGAGTCCGAGCGGCATGAATGGCCTCTTCCGCGACGCGGACGGAATCGGTTCGCATGTAGGTGATCAGCCCGACGGTTTCCTCGCCCAGTTCGACGCCCTCGTAGAGCGCCTGGGCAGCGCGCATGGTTCGGTCGCCGGTAAAGCCATAGATTCGGGACGCATCCTGTTGGAGGGTGCTGGTGATATATGGCGGAAACGGGCGGCGTGTTTTTTTGCGGGTTTTCACCGCCTCGACATGGTATTGTTCGGTGCGGATCCGTTTTACAGTTTCATTGGCTTCCGCCTCGGAGGCGATCCGCACGGTTTGCAGGTCTTTGTCCTGGTCTTCCAGTGTTTCTTCACCTTCGCGGCTGATTCGTTTGCCGTCCATGAGGTAGAGAGACGCGGCCAGTTCCACATCCTTCGTGCCGAATACTCCGTCGATGGTCCAGTATTCCACGGGAACAAACGCGCGGATCTCGGCCTCCCGTTCGCAGATCATCCGAAGGGCCACGGACTGCACCCGTCCCGCAGACAGCGCTTTGCCTTTGCGCGTAAGTCGTCGCGTCAACAGCGGGCTGATTTTGTATCCCACCAGGCGGTCGAGTATCCGTCGAGCCTGTTGCGCATTGACCAGCTGCATATCCACCTCACCCGGATTCCGGATGGCTTTCTGAACGGCCTGGTGGGTGATTTCGTGAAATGTGACCCGGTAGACCGGCTTGTTGTAAGCTTTCAGCAATTCGAAGAGATGCCAGGAGATGGCTTCTCCTTCGCGGTCCGGGTCCGGCGCGAGATAGATGGCATCGCTTTTACTGGCGGCTTCTTCCAGTTTCTTGAGTGTTTTCTTGCTTCCGGGATTCAAGACATATTTCGGAGCGAAATTATTCCGGATATCCACCCCCAGTTCACGTGTGGGCAGATCGCGGACGTGGCCCATGGAGGCCTCGACACGGTAATTGCTGCCCAGGAACTTATTGATGGTCCTGGCTTTGGCCGGTGACTCCACAATCACAAGAGATTTCGACAACGTATCCTCCCTGGCATCCTGTTTATCGCGATGCAATTCGATGATTTCCCGGCTGAATATATCCTCAAGACACCGCCTCTTCAGCCCAAAAAGGAAGTGCCCATTTTTTATTCAATACATGGAATGGGGGTCGATGTCAAAGACCTCCCGCTTTCTCCAGTTCTCGGACCTCATTCGCGGAGAGCGCACGACACTCCCCTTCGGGCATGTTGCCGAGTTCGATCGGGCCGAATGCCACTCGTTTCAGATCGATCACGTGCAGTTTCACTTCCCGGCACATGCGGCGGATTTGTCGTTTCCTTCCTTCGCGAATGCGAATCTCCAGCACTGTTTCGGAAGAATCCGTGTGTTTGACCGGGTGAACCTCAGCCGGCGCGGTTTTTTTTCCATCCAGGAAAACGCCGGAGCGGAGACGCTCCACCACCGCATGGCTGACCTTGCCGCGCACTGTTACCTGGTAGTGTTTCCAGACTTCATGTGACGGGTGCAGCAGCCGGTGTATGAGGTCGCCATCATTACACAGCAAGAGAAGCCCACTCGTCTCTTTATCCAATCGGCCGACCGGAAAGAGACCCTGGCCGCGGAACTTTTCCGGAAGCCAATCCAGGACGGTCTTTCGTCCCTGTGGATCATCCGTCGTGGTGACAATTCCACGCGGTTTATGGAATGCGACGATCAGGCGATTCTGTTCCGGTTTTACCACATTTCCATCGACAGTCACAACACTGCCGAGAGGGATCTCCTGGTTCGGCGACCGGATGGGAATGCCGTCAATGGCCACACGTCCGGCCCGAATCAGATCTTCGGCTTTCCGCCGGGAGGCGAGTCGACACTGCGCCAGGAACTTGTTCAGGCGGATCGGCTCAGTTGACCGGTTCTGTGGATTCTCCGTTTTCATCAAAGAGGCGTTCCTGTGTAGAATCGTCAACAACTGTCCCATCGGGACTGACCGGGGGTTCCTCCTCCACCTGAGATTGGGAACTGAAAGTATTCTCCAGTTGTTCGATGGGCGGGAGGTCCGCGAGCGAGTTCAGGCCGAAGAATTCCAGGAACATGCGGGTGGTTTTATAGAGATTCGGACGGCCTGGAACTTCTTTGACACCGGCCACTTTCACCAGGCGCTTGTCCAATAGAGATCGGAGTACACCGTCCACCGAGACGCCGCGAATGGCCTCAATTTCGGCGCGTGTCAGCGGCTGCCGATAGGCGATAATGGCCAGCGTTTCGAGGGCGGGTCCGCTGATGGTGATTTTCTTTTTGCGTTCCAACATGCGTCGGACATAGACCGCATGGTCTTGCCGGGTTCGGAGCTGGTACCCTCCGGCGACCTCCAAGAGCTGCAATCCGCCGGGCTTGGCGGCATAGTCCGCCGCGAGATCATCCAGTGCGAGTTTTACAATATCCAAATCCGTTTCCAGAATCTCCGACAGCCGCCGGAGCGGCAGCGGATCACCCGAAACGAACAGCAAAGCCTCCATGACCGGCTTGAGTTCCGATATTTCCATGTTATTCCTCGATCTTCGTTTCCGTGCTTTCCGGGGCGGGGATTGCGTTGTCGGATGCTTCGTCCGAATTTTCTTCCCGTATCGTCCCCGGTCCCGGCCCGCGTTCCAGCCAGATTTCGCCGTGGCGGGCATCCTGACGCGCTCTCACAATTTTGAGACGGATCAGTTCCAGCAGGGCCAGGAATACCACAATGATCTCCAGCCTGCATGTGAGGGTCCGAAGATAGGCAGTCAGCAACAGGGAATCTTCCCTTTGGAGCAGCATTTCCAGTTCCATCATTTTTTCATCGACAGAGTAATCTTCGGGCTGAATGGTTCGCGGTTCGCTTGCTCCGAGATCGTCGAGAATCCGTTTGAACGTGGCGTA
>JAKPRU010000315.1 GCA_029557025.1 Candidatus Omnitrophota bacterium
TACCTTTTCCTTTATGACTCACTACAGCAAAACCCGCTCGCGGGGACAGCGGCTGGGGATTGAGTTTTACAACCCGCCGTTGGAGAGGAAGATCGAGGTAGCCTCGAATCTATCCCGCACCCTGCAGAAGTTCGGCATCACTCCGGCGAATTGCTGTAATCCCGAAATCATCGGGGTCGAAGGTATTCAACAGGCGCATTGCATCGATGGCGTCCTGCTGACTCAACTGGCCGGAGAACCCTGTGATGAAAGAAAAGATACCGGGCAGCGCGGGAGTTGCGGCTGCACCCGTTCGGTCGATATCGGCAGCTATTGGATGGAGTGCTCTCATGCGTGTCGGTACTGTTATGCCCGACCGGCGGGCCATTCCGCCGGGGGGCACCGCTACCCGGTTAGGAAGGGCGAAATTTCAGACGATTAAGATTTCCAGGTTTCCCGCTTACTGAGCCAGCACAGGCGGCTGAGCTCCATAACCGACCATTGCACCTCGGTCTTGTTGGAAACGACGCGAAAGAACCGGCGATAAGGAGCCAGAGCGGGCATCGAAAATACGTCCATTCCTCTCGGCTCGGGCCGCCAGACACGCTCCTTCAGAACAAACGAGTTGGTCTGAACAAAACGACGTCCCGCTGTGTGGTAGCACGGCAGTACCACAGTCAATGTCTCGCGATTCCATTTCCCGAAATAAATCTCCAGAAACGTTCGCAGGCCATCCGTCGCCAGCCCCTGGCCGAATCGGTCCGGATCGATCTGGACATGAAGATCCGCGCTGCCCGTTGTGGCATTGATCTTTGTCAGCAGGATAAACCCGATAAACTCCCGATCGCTGGAATCGATTGCAAAGGCCCGATTCTCCGTTTCTTGCGTGCATTCCTGGAACCATCGGTCCCAGCCGGCTCGATCACGCTTCGGAATCACATACAATGCCATCAACGGATCGACGATCGGTTTCCAGGAGGCAATCCGGTCGCAGTCTGCACGCTCCAAAGGACAAACCAGGGTTTTCTGTCCAATCATGGTAAGGACCTCTTCACAATTGGACGAAGCGCTCATAAGCAATTTCCTTTCTGTTGATTGCATATTCTCGGGCAGACATTTTGCCCGTCCGCCGGTTGCCCTGCACGGAAATCGTTATAGATAATCGGAAAATTTTAAGTGGACTTTACAGCAGGATGACTCTTTTCGACAAGAATCGAAAGGACTCGCCATGGGAATTCATCTCAAATGATGTCAGGAGAACGAGTATCAGAATCGAACCCGGATAGATTCCTATTCACTGACTTGAGCAAAAAGGTCCTCCAGGCCGGACTCCTTGAGAGCAGGATCTCCCTGTAGACGATTGATGAGCGACTGATTCATTTTCAGCTGTTCTCGAGTCACTTCAGGATTCCTCTCATAGGCCGCCTTTAAATCCGCAATGATGGAGGCATTATCATATTTCTCCAACGGAACTTTGAGACTGGCACAGTTGAACCAGGCCAAGCCATCGTTCGGCTCATCCTGAGTAACCCGCTGCATCTCGGCAAGGGCCTCCTCGTATTTACCCTGGATACTCAAAATCTGAGCGACGTATCGGCGGGCGGTATTGTCTTTATCGTGCCTGGCCAGCATCTGCCTGAACACCCGCAGTGCATCATCATATTTCCGCAATTGGTAATAGTTCAAAGCCAGATGTTCCAAAACAGTCCGCCATTGTTCCGGTGTGAAATCATCCAGGCCGGTGCTTACCGCTCGGACCAGCGCATCGGCAGCTTGATCGTATTTTTTCGCACCTTCCAGATACGATCCGATTTCGGCATACCAGGCCGCCAGACTGCGTCTCAAATCCGGGTCCGGTGTCCAAGGTTCCCCCTTCTCATCCCATCTCTTGTAAGTGAAATGGTCCAGAGCACTTTTCGCGCTCTCATAATCTCCCAGCTGAAGATAGCAGCAACCGAGATACTGAAGTACTTCCGGGTTCTCCGGATTGGACACATAGGCCGCTTCAAAAGATTTTTTTGCCCGATCGTATTGGGCCTCTCGCAGGTACCCTAATCCGTTGTTGTAATGCGCATAAACCTGTTCGTAGTCGATCTCCAGAACACGGTTGTAAGCCCGTTTGGCAAACTCAAAGGCTCCCTTTTTGTCATACAGCACTCCCAGGTTGTTATGCGCCCACTTGTAAATCGGATTGAGAAACACATCGATCTGAAGGCACTTGACTCCCATATCGACAATCGCGGATTTGTCTTTCTCATGTAAGCCATAATTCATTGACAGCACTTCCTCCGTTTTCTGATCGACCAGGGCATTCAGCTGGGCTTGCTGTTCCGGTGTCAATGTATGCTCAGTCGCATACTTTAACGCCTCATCTTCACAGGCTTTTCGTGTCAGTTCGATCTGCTGAAAAGCGTCTATGCAAAACCGGCCCAGGATGTAAAAGGTTTCCATCTGGTAAGGCCAGACTTTCATGGCTTTATTGAAATGATCGAACATCTCCCCGTAGCGGCCGTGGCCCTGGTAGTTCATCCCGATACGAAGGTGACTCTCCCCCGTGAACTGCCGAACCAGCGTCGGCGTGAACAGCAGAACACCGACCAGAAGAACCGGCCAGCGGATGTATGTCGGAATGGCGGCATAGTGAAAGCCGGATACGTTGATCTCTTTCCGGCGGGTCAACTGCTCACCACAAATCCAGGAATACACCAGCCCGGAGGACCCCGCAATAAAATAGAACAGTATCACCCCGGCGGGCAAGACAAATGTGTGGCCGAAATTGCAACTGACCAGCGCAATAATTATCCCGGTAATCGCTCCGACCTGGAAATAAAAGAGAAACCGTCGGTCATCGAATGAGAACGGCTGATTCTTCGGACCGACCGGAGCCGGATCCGCCCGCTCCCAATCCAGAATTGGCAGCGACCGAAATCCGCACCACAACGCCGTCAACCACAACCAGAAATAAGCAAAAAGCCCGAAAATACCGAACTCCGCAGAATGCTGAAGAAAATCATTGTGCGCCTTGCGTGCCAGCGTCTCTTTACCAAGAAGTTTCCGTTCCAGCTGGCTCTCATATCCCGGATGGATGATTTTGAAATTGCCCGGACCGATACCGGTAAATATATTGTCATAAGTTTTGAAAATGCTGGCTCGCATACATTCCAGGCGGAAAATCATCGGGGGAACCCCATCCGGCTGGTAATCGCCGTCTACATCAGCCCAGGTGATCAGATTCGCCACGCGCGTGCGAATCGGATTCTCCATGGAAGCCAGAACGGCCGCGAGAACAGAAAGGGCCAACACCAGGGCAAACACCCCCCGCCGGAACCAGAAACGCAGCTCCGCCAGAGTGACCGGATTCCTCGATTTCGGGTTGGTAAAATTAAGACGTTGAAGAATCGGCAATCCGCGATACGAG
The DNA here is from genome assembly GCA_029557025.1 of Candidatus Omnitrophota bacterium. GTDB lineage: Bacteria > Hinthialibacterota > Hinthialibacteria > Hinthialibacterales > JAKPRU01 > JAKPRU01. The sequence goes on from JAKPRU010000315.1 coordinate 3,398, forward strand.
ATCAAAATCAATGCCATTACCGGAAATCCGACCGCGAATCCCATGTAGCTCGCATTACAATCGATATACAAAAATGCGATCAATACCAGACAAACGATGGTGGAATACATCATCATCCAGAACGGGTGTCCCCACGAGTAGATCAGAAGCGAAATGGCCAGCGGAAAAGCCAGGTTGAGAAACTCCGCCACATAGTTCTCATTGCCCATGAACGAAACGGGTTTGGCTGTGAATCGTTCGGCATTCGGTCCCTCAACAGCGCTCCAGATCGGCTGCCAGTCAAACCACTGCCCAAGAGCATACAAAACCACCAGTACGGTTGTGATATTCAAAATGATACAAAAAAGCCTCAGATCGGAAACTCGACGCAGAAAGACAGTGAGCAGAACCACCTGCGCGAGGGCGGCCCCATAAAGAGTCAGCGCCTCCCATGATTCCGCCATATTCACAGCGAAAAAGGTTGTGACCAACATAACCAGAAACAGGCAGGCTGCGGGAATCAACATCGGCGTCCGTGGACGGTCCCAGCGGCCTTTTAACGCCCACCAGGAGGCAAGCATCAACAAGATCACAAATTCGAACGAAATCGCCTTGGTTGTGGTATAGTGTTGCCAAGTCCCCGTATAGAAGATCAGAGTTGCGTAAAAACTGCCGAAATAAAGCACCAGACGTCCAAACAGCAAGGCCAGGCGTTCAAAGAGCGCCTCATGGGAACGGCAAGACAGAACCAAATAAATGCCCAGACCGATCAGAGGAAAGATCAGGGTCCAAAACTTAAATTCGTAGAAGGGACGTAAGGTTTCGTACACGGACACTATTCCGATATGCTAGGCTCGATCGAACGCAATCTGTAAAGACTATTATCGTATCGCGAGGCTCTTTTTCCTCCTAGAGCCGCTCACTTCAGAAAGGAACGAACTTCGGGAGAACAGGTAACCATGCCCAAACGAATTCTGGTGATTCACGGTCCCAACCTGGACCTGCTCGGACGGCGCGAGCCGGAAACCTACGGCACAACAACCCTGGCGGAGATCAACCGGTCGCTGGAAACCCTGGCAACGGAGCTCGACGTGGAACTGGATATCGTTCAACATGCGTCGGAAGGAGCGATTGTCCGAACTATCGGCGAGGCATTAGACCGGTTCGACGGGATTCTTATCAATCCCGCCGCCTATACCCATACCTCGGTCGCGATTCGAGATGCCATCGCGGCGGTGGGCATTCCGACGGTGGAAGTGCATCTCAGCAATATCCATCGACGCGAGGAGTTCCGGCATCATTCGTTTATCGCGGGTGTGGCGGCAGGACAGATTTCGGGATTCGGTATTCAAAGTTACCTTTTGGGCCTTCGCGCCCTTATGAGTTTATGTTCCTCATAGCGGCCGGACTCAGCTTACCCATTTTGCTGGGGGGACCGTCACCCGGGACGGTCGCGATTCTCCTCATTTTCTCCGCAATCGGCCTGATCGCTGATATCCTCCGAAAACCCGTGCAGGAGACAGATGAAACCTTATCGACTCCCGCCAGGATCCTGGGGCTTCTGCTTCTCGGCGGCGGCGTAATTGCTCTTTTGAAAACCTGGCCGGAACCCATCCGAAAAAACGCCCTGCTGCTGGTTTTCTCCGGGGCTTTTCTGTTCTGGGGTTATCGGCACGACCGGTTTCGTAATCCCTGGTTTTTTGCGGGTCCCTGCCTTTTCATGGCTCTTGTAATTCTTGTGGCGGATTTTTTCGGATGGATGGCGGCACGGTGGTATATCGGACCTGCCTGGCTTCTCGCGACGGTGTGTCTTCCGGGAGCATTGGCTTGGGGGCTGATAACGGAGAGAAGGAAATGGGCGGTCGGGGCGTTCTGGATCGTCGGACTTCTGTATTCCCTTCTATTGTTTGTTCTTGCCGATTGGATGGGACTGCTGGCCCTTGCGGTCGTTCTCGTTGCCGCTCTCGTCGCAAGACAGCTTTATTCCGACGGTCCGTTTATACCATCGGGACTCGCGCTGACAATCTGGCTGGGGATTTCCGCTATGGCTCTCCTTCCGGGTATTCTTGTCCACGCCGGTATTTCGTCAGTTCTCCGAACCACCAGTGTGGCGGCGCTTCTCAAATCTCAATCCATTGCAGAGAGAATCGTCGGTCCCGAAACATGGGGGTGGCTCTGGTCGATTCCCCGCAGACTCCCCCGGACAGCCCTGACCGGAATGGAACCGTGGTGGAAGGAATATGCCGACCAGCGGGTCGCCGACCATGGCTGGCTGATTGGATTGCTTATCGTGGCCGTGCTGTTCGTCGTTTTCCTGGTATCCACGCCGACTCAATGCCCCCAGGATCGTTCTCATCCCCGAATCTGGCGAATCCTGATTCTGATCGGATGGCTGGTTGTCGGATTCCCGACGTCTTTCTGGTTGGTTTCACCTTTGGGTTGGCTGTTGATGGGTGGAATTCTCGGCCTGAAAGAAGGAACCGAGGAGGATAAAAGAGGATGGATTTCCGATTCCGGCACCTATTTCACAACCACCTCCCTCGTCCCGGCTTTGATGACCGCATTGATGGTGGTCCCAATTATTCAGTCGGCACGTGAATGGCGTGCCGAAAGAATCCTGGCAACGCAGGCAAACCTTGTCCGTGCCGCACAATGGGCGCCCTGGCGGGCCGATATTGTCAAAAAAGCCTTGGAAGAACAACTGAAACGGCCGGCGGAGGAGAGAGATTCGGTCACTGTCGAACATTTGACAGGCTGGCTTGATCGATCCGGAGAAACAGGGGCTGCTTATCGCGCAGAAGCCTCGCTGCAAATCCCGGGTGAAAGACCGACTCCGGCATCCCTGGCGGCAGCCGTACAGACATCTCCACACGATCCCGATATCCGCCGCCGGTATGCCGACACTCTGAAAACCTCCGGGGAACTGGAGAAAGCGCGGGAACAATATGAAGCCTGCGCAAATCTGGCTCCATTCGACCCATCGCTGCGCATTGCCATCGGCTCAATCTGGGAGTTGCTGCACAGAGAGGAACTTGCCTTGCCGGAATATGAAAAAGCCCTGAAACTCGACCCGCTTTCCGAGGTGGCGCGAATCAAGGTGATGGAGCTGTCGAGTCGCGTCTCCCGATGATTCGAACCACTTCGGTCTGGTACATCTGCGGCGTGAATCGAAAAGCCATCGAAATCGGATGGCTGGTCGTCCCCGGTGGCCACACCATAATATCCGGAAGCAACGGATAAAGATATCGGCGCGAGCGGTAAACGACCTCGAAGGTAAAACGCCTGTCCAGGTCGCTCCGGAGATCCCCGTATATATTGTGAATCGCAACCAGGTCGCCCGGCTGAACACAATCCGGGTTGTACTCCAAAACCCGACGTCCCGACCAGAACGCCATCTTTACGGCATCCACTCCGGGACGGTAGGTCTCATTAGAGAAAATCCGTTCTTCTTGAGGACATTGAGAAACAAAAAGCGCCGCGTCGGTGATATCCCCAAACGCATCTCGCTGCAACCAGACCACCAGCGCCGACATGCCACCCAGCCAGATCAGTGTCACCGCCAATCCAAATCGGCGAATTCGCGCCGGGATTAACCTGTCCTCTCTGCACTCCTCAATTGCATATCCCGCCATCAGGCACCAGATCGGAAGCAGGGGCAGGAAATATCGGAATTGAAAAGACAGAAACGCCGTCTGTACCGGAAGCCAGATCACAATCGTGAAAACAGTCACGGCACGAATCAGCCCCCACGGTCCCCGCCGATTCCACAGTCTTCCCACCGCATAAATGATCCAGATCGCAAGCGGATACCCTACCGCCCATGGCAGGTAAAGAACGAACCCCTCAAAAAAACTGAAATACGTCAACAACGTAACGAACAACCCATGACTCGCTCGCTCGGTAAACTGCCCGAAATGACCGAATCCCCGGATCGCCAGCCAGAGAATCAATCCCACCCATGGAAGCAAGACCAACGGGAGACGCCAGGAAAAACAAACAGTCCCCGGCTCCGGCTCTCCTTCGCGTCTTCCGGGCCGAAACTGAATCCGCCACCGAACCAGCGGAAACCATAAGACTAGGAAAATCAAGCCATGATAGCGGGTAAGTGTCGCCAGTCCGGCCCAGAAAAAAGTCGCTCGCAGGGCACGGTTCCCCGCCGCTCCACGATCCAGAATTGCATGAATGTAATAAAGCAGCGCCACGGTAAACAACAGAACGAACAGTGAATCCGTCATCACCCTCAGCCCCCATCGATTCTGCATCGGAGACAAAAACCACAGGAGCGAAGCAAGAATCCCGATGGAGTCGCTTCCAAGACGCCTTGCCGCAAAAAACAGTGGAATGGGAACCAGCGCTGAACTGACAATGGAGACCAGTCTTCCCGATGTCAAAAGATCCCCTACAAACAGGTTTACGAACTGAACAACCAACGTGTACAAGGGCGGAAAGAAAACAATCGGCGAATCCCACAGTTGCAGCTGGATAATCCCATCGGTATATTCGCCACGGTTCCAGCCGATCAGTGATAACTTGAGCAGCAGCCCGGCAAGAACCAACGCAGACAGGGTCTGAGGAATCCCTGTGGGACGTTTCTCCTCGACCGAGACACTTGCACCTTGATTTTCTGTGTGTTCCATGAGGGGAGAATGCCCCAAACGACCGGCATCGGTCAAGAATGCCGAATCCCCCTGACATCCGGCACTATCGCGAGCGCGACTCCGGCGGAGCCGGTGATTAGCTGAAGAAAGAGTGCTTCCTGGCCTACTTTGCCAGGCAGAGACGCCTGGCCTACTGGTGGGACAGGCGTCCCTGCCTGTCGATGGGCGAAGGGCCGGGACGGGAAGATCCAACGGCGAGATTCCCACGTCGCTTCGCTCGCAATGACGGTTGCGAGCAAGCTTTCTTAGGGGGATAATCTCCCGGAAATCCGAAGATGGGGTGATTCAAGATGTTGCGGTTTGACGCATGGCAGCGCGGCAAGGCGGTTTCCGATGTGCTCCATGGCCTGTTTCCTCCCGGACCACGAAGCGTGCTGGATGTGGGCGGCGGAACCGGAGAGAGCCTGACCCTGCCGGAAGAATGGTCCGTGGTCAGCGTGGATATTCGAACGGCAGCCTGTGAAGATTTTGTCTGCGGCTCCGCGGACAATCTGCCTTTTTTTTACAAATCTTTTGATATTGCCGTGTGCCTGGATACTCTGGAACACCTTCCTGAGAACCTTCGGAGCCGATCCATTACAGAGTTATGCCGTATCGCCCGCGAGGCAATCGTACTGACTGCGCCGTTCCATCAGGAGTCGGTTCGCGAAGCAGAAAAAGCGGTCAATGACCTGTACGTGAAACTCCATGGAAAGCCGCATCCCTGGCTCTCCGAGCATCTGAAAAATCCTCTGCCGGATTTGGCTGCAACCTGTGCGATATTCCAGACCAACGGCTGGTCTGTCTCAAAAATGCCTGTGGGATTCCTGCCGATCTGGACCTTGCTCATGTTGACCGATCCGGTTCTCGAATCACAAGCAGGTCGCCTGGAAACCGCCGAAAAACTGGACCGCATTTATCGCGAGGAAATCTACCCGGCGGATTTCTGTGACCCTGCGTATCGGACCCTGATTGTCGTTACAAAACCGCCATTGGAACCGCTCATGCCGCAGCCCGTTGTCGATCCCGCCAGGAGGGCGAAAGGGACATGCCGTCTGCTCACTGAACTGAGTACGCTTTGGACCTCCTGTATCCGACCGCAGTCCGATGAATACCAAGGTTCTCAGGAAATCACCGCGCGTTACGTGGAACGCCTGGAACAGGCCATTGCAAGCTGGGAGGTCGCTTACGGGGAGGCGCTGGCCCTCGCCGAAAAGGGGCATCGGCGCATAGCGGAACTGGAACAGCGGCGGTCTTTTCGACTCTATGAAAAGGCCATGCGATGGCTGGGCAGAGAAATCTGAATATGAAACTCTCCGCATCTCAACTTGACAGAATCACGACTCGTCTTTACCGTCCGAAATAACTGATAATGAATTCGCCTTATCTCAACCGACAAAACCAGTTGCGTCAAAGAATGGAACGGGAGAATCTCTCCGCGTTTCTTGTCACTCATCTTCCGAATATCCGATACCTCTGCGGATTTACCGGCAGCCACGCCCTGCTCATTCTGGGCAGGGAACGCTGCACGATCATCTCGGATGGGCGATATCAGGAGCAAATTTCCAGGGAAGTTGTTGGAGCCGATTTTGTCCTCCAGGGGCAGCGCAGGGACTCGGTCGCAACGGCGGAGACGCTCAAAGATTATCCGTCAGGAAAAGTGGGATTCGAAAGCCGTCATCTCTCCGTGGCGCTGCACACAACACTGGCGGAGGCCTGCGCGGATCGCGATTTTGTGCCTCTGATAGAGTGGGTCGAGGAACTGCGTCTCACAAAAGAGCAAGGAGAAATCGACTCGATTCGCCGAGCATTGGAGATTGCCGAGCGGGCATTCGAGCAAGTCCTGGGAGACATTCGCGAGGGGATGGAGGAGCGCGAGCTGGCCCACATATTGGAAGATTGTATGTGGCGCGAAGGTGCGGAAAAGGAGTCGTTCGAGACACTGGTTCTCTTCGGCGCACGCACTTCCCTTCCCCACGGCAAACCGGGAAAAACGGCCCTCACCAAGGGAGATCCCATCCTGATGGATTTCGGATGTGCCTGGGAAGGGTATTGCTCCGATATAACCCGCACGCTATTCCTGGGTGATCCAGGCGATGAGTTCCGGGCGGCCTATTGTGCCGTGTTGGAATCCCAAAATGCGGCTTTACAGGTGATTCGTTCGAATG
>JAKPRU010000336.1 GCA_029557025.1 Candidatus Omnitrophota bacterium
ACGGAATATCCGGCGACGCATCCATGAGGTCCTTGCCGAGCTCCCCGCTTTGCAGAATCGTCTTATCTCGGAGCGTGACAGCGAAACCGATGTCGGCAGGGAGTTTACAGCCGGCAGGCATCAAAGCCTTGTCGATCTATGCCGGGCGAATGCGCGACGCACGGAGGAGTCCCTGCGTGTGCTGGAGGAAACCTGGCGCACCATCCGCCCGGAAGTTGCGCCAATCCTGGCGGACCTTCGATACAGAACCTATACACTTGAAAAGAATCTGGTCGAGAAACTCGTTCCCTGGGACATCGCAAAGAAACTCGATTTCTCCCTGTATGTTGTGCTGGGACGGGAGCAATCCCGGGGAAGAGATTTCCTGGAGGTAACCCGAGCCGCGATTGCAGGCGGGGCCGGAGCCATTCAGCTGCGTGATAAGGAACTGGGGAAACGAGATTTGCTGGAATGGGCAAAACGTTTGCGTGAAATTACAGCAGAAGCCGGTGTGACCTTCCTGATTAACGATCACGCGGATGTGGCGCTGGCATCCGGGGCCGATGGGGTTCACCTTGGCCAGGACGATTTTCCTATCCCGCAAGCGCGAGATATCCTGGGACCTTCCATGATTATCGGGGCCAGCACGCATAGTCTCGAACAGGCACAGCGAGCCGAGCAGGAAGGCGCCTCCTATGTAAATGTCGGACCGATTTTCCCCACCGCGACAAAGAAAGGCGGCCATCCCCCTGTCGGACCGGAACTGATCCGCACGGTTGTGGATCGGGTCTCCATTCCTGTCACGACAATGGGCGGGATCAATCTGTCCAACGTGGACCAGGTCTTGGCGCAGGGTGCTCGGCGGATTGCGGTGGTTTCGGCTGTCGTTGGAGCAACAGATATCCGGACTGCCGCTCGGGCGCTCTATGACCGGATCAAAGCAGCCGATCATTCCGACAAACCGAGAGGGGATTAAAACGGCCACCAGCGACGTTTCTTTTTCTTCCTGCCGCCGGTCATCTCGTTTTCAAGGGCGCTGCGAAGCTGACCGAACATCTTATTCAGCGAGATGGAAACCTCATGCCACTGGCTTCGCAGATCATGGATCTTGATGCCCGGTTCCGAATGAATTGTCCGCAAAGAGATACATTGGGAAAACAGTTTTTTGACATCATTCTCGATGTCGAACACGCCCTTCGGCATTCGGAACTTAAGGAACTGCGTTCGACGCATCAATTCCGCCTGTAACTCCAGAAACGTATTCTCCTCATCGTCGCTGATTTCATTGGCTTCCTTATTGACGCCAATGTTGAAATACTCCATAAACTTGCTCCAGAGTTGCTGATATTCCGTCAGCCGGCGGGTCAGGAATGCTCCACGGTCTTTCGGATCCATCTTCATTTGCCCAAACCTCCCGGGTTCGAGAGCCTATGATCACGACTTGCGGAAGATGCCCAGCGAGCTGCCCAGGTAGATCGCAAATATGACGACACCGGTCCCCACCACCAATTCTACCGTGGTGACCAGATCCATTTCTGCACCCAGACCTAACAGATCCATTCTTGGGATGCTCCCTTCATGTCTATACAGTCGGCTGATCGCGGTTCGAAATAGCGGTTATGCTGCGGGGACCGAGACTCCGGAACAAGTCTGACCGATCAGTTCAGCGGCCCTTTCCAGAACTTCCGCGAGGCATTTTCCTCGAAATCACGCAGCTTCCAGTCGAACCGTTCCCAGAGGTTGTCCTTTCTTTTCTGCTCAATAATGTAATTGATTTCCTTGTTC
>JAKPRU010000033.1 GCA_029557025.1 Candidatus Omnitrophota bacterium
ACGCCACAGATCTGACGCCATCCTGGTGCCCGGAAAACGTCCGAATCAACTCCCCTGTGGCCGCATCCCACATCTTTGCCGTCTCATCCCAACTCGCCGTTAATACCTTCGTCCCATCCGGGGAAAACGCTACGGAACGAACCCAATCACTGTGCCCCGAAAACGTCCGAATCAACGTCCCCGTGCCCGCATCCCACAATTTCGCTGTATTATCAAGGCTCCCCGTTAACACCTTCGTCCCATCCGGGGAAAACGCCACAGATCTGACGCCATCCTGGTGCCCGGAAAACGTCCGAATCAACTCCCCTGTGCCCGCATCCCACAAACTCGCCGTCCCATCCCAGCTTCCCGTCAAGACCTTGGTCCCGTCCGGCGAAAAGGCCACAGAATTGACCTCATCCGCGTGCGCCGAAAACGTCCGGATCAACTCCCCTGTGCCCGCATCCCACAAACTCGCCGTCCCATCCCCATTCCCCGTCAACACCTTCGTCTCGTCCGGGGAAAAAGCCACGGAAATGACGCCATCGTTGTGCCCCAAAAACGTCCGGATCAACTCCCCTGTGCCCGTATCCCATAAACTCGCGGTCCGATTCCCACTCGCCATCAAGACTTTCTTTCCATCCGGTGAAAAAACTATACTATATGCCGAACCCATGCCTCCCGAAAACATCCGAATCGCCGTGCCGGTTTCAACATCCCAGAGAAACCCACCGGCACCACCGCACGTCGCGATGTATTTACCGTCGGGTGAATATGCCGCATACTCAAGCGTTCCCAAACCAACGAAAATTTCCCCCGACGCTCCACGTAACGGCTCTTGCGCCATTGCCTGCCCCACCAACACCAGGCCCACAAATACCAAAGCCGCACAAAATCGATATGCCCTGCCGTAACAAGTCTTACAATCCATCTTCGGAGCCTCTCCGTCACTGCACGAGATCATCGACCCGATGAATAACCATTCCACCGGCAAGCGGATTCTATCATGTGAGTATGGCAATGTATACAGAGAAAGAAGGCAGGTTCCATTTATGATCCCAAAGGCAACGGGGGTTTCCGTGAGAAAGCCACCGACTCTCCACTGACCCCTCGGAAAGACCGGCATCCTGTGCGTCCAGGAAGCGACCCGGTTGCCCGGATCCCGCTGGGGTGTATAACCGGCTCAATCTGCCGTGAGCAAAATATCTCACCTCGCCTGAATCGTAAAATGCTCCTGCAATTTTTCCAGGCGGGACGCGCCGATACCCTCTACCTCGCGGACGTCCTGCCAGGAGCGGAATCCCCTTCGTTTCACCCGGGCATCCAGAATCCGCTGAGCCAGAACATCGCCGATTCCATCGACTGCATCCAAATCCGCAAGTGTAGCCTGATTTAAATCTCGTAGCCTCTGTTTCGGCTGGATGCGTGGCTGTTGAATCGGTATGGATTGCCGGGGGACCAGCGGAATATAGACGGGGTTCTTCCCGCCTTCCCGGACAATGGGTGGTGCGGCGCCCTGCATGACATTATTGGAGACCGGCGGCGGTGGGATCAAAACCTCCGGAAGATCGGCCAGGCGCATGTATGGACGCAGATCCTGGTAGCGTTTCCGATCAATTCCGGGAACCTCCATCAATTCGCGCAAATCGCTGAACAGTCCATAACGCTCGCGGAAAGCGATGATATTCCCCGCCAGTTCGCTGTCAATCCCCGGAATCTTGTCGAGTTCCTCTTCATCCGCCGAATTGACATTCACCGTTTCCGTGGCGGATGGAGTTTCGACAGGCGCGGGCAAATCCTCCAGTGAATCGGGGGTAATCAAGACCGGTTGCGCCCGGTTGCCGCCGACACGGTCCCGGTACGCGATTCCCGCAAGGATCAGGAATACCAACAAACACGCCAGATAGAATTCGTTCCGTGTCATAGCCCCGGTTCAGTTGCCGTTTCCAGTTGCCCCATATTATCCTATTCAATGCGTTGAAAAGCAATTGCACAGAAGGACATTTTATGACACCGGCCTCTTCCGCAGTGACAGTACGCATTCCTGCTTCCTCGGCGAACCTGGGACCGGGATTCGATGTATTGGGGGTCGCGTTGACTCTTTACAGCGACCTGACAGTCCGCCGATCCGAGCGTCCGGAATGCCATTTCCGGGGGAATTGGGATGCCCGGTGGGATGAAATCGCTGCGGGGATCATCCGCGTGGTGGAGGATGTTTTCTATCGGGAGTGTTCGCTGGAACCGGTCCCGCTTGCCTATGATTTGGACAACGGTGTGCCGGTAGCGCGTGGTTTGGGCAGCAGCGCGGTGATCCGTGCCGGGGTTCTGAAAGCGCTCAATACTTTGCACGGCGAGCCATTGGACACCACACGTCTGCTGGAATTGATCGCCCACCTGGAGGGAAGTCCCGACAACGCCTCCGCCACCATGCTGGGTGGCCTGACCGTATCGGGATTTGTGAACGGACGATTGCGATATGTCCGATTTCCGGTCTCCAGTGTTCTGCGATTCGTGGCCCTCGTACCGACCGGCGAGGTCACAACCGACGAGGCGCGTTCCATTTTTCCCAAGGATATTTCCCGGGATGATGCCATCGGGAATGCGGGGCGGCTCGCATTGATTGTGAC
>JAKPRU010000342.1 GCA_029557025.1 Candidatus Omnitrophota bacterium
TTGGAATTCAAACGTCCTTTCGTTACACTCTGTCAACATAGGGCTGCCTCCTTGCTGCGGACGAAGTTGTTTCTGGCAAACCAACTTATCCCACAGAGGGCAGCCTTTTTCTATGGGGGTGGTGAGAAATGCGGGCTAGCCATGCCAGGAATCTACAGAATCTTCCCCAATATGTCACTATCGGTTCGTGTCCCCGGAATACTGGTCCAGAGGCGAAAGGGCGGTGGGTGGAGACACAGATGCGGGAGCAGTTTCCGAATCTCCCGTGGAGTCGAACCGGAGCGGACTTAACCGTGAACGGAATTCACTATGAAATCCTATTGGGGTCTAAGTCCAACATGGATCGCCATGCCATGCGTATGAGCGATATCATTTTCCGGATGATTACCTTCCAGTGAGCACGACTTCAGCGCAACTGAAGATATCGGAGATCGCCGAAATGGGCGTCCTGACAGACATTTTCGCTGCGACCGACGCACAAGTGGACGCGCTATCGCCTGATGATATACCAATTCAGATGTTTCCGGGTGTTGAGGCCAAGGGGGTGCACATCATAAAGTTGGGCACGTTACAGAATATCCTTGTCGGAACCGATGTGCAGGATGCGATCGGCCAGCATGAGTGGATGGATGAAAAGTCGGCCGAGGGCTTCTGGATCACCCGACTCCCAAAAGAGCTTTTCGACGCGCTCGCCGGATTGAACGGAGACCAGATTCCCGAAGTAGCTCACAAGTGGTCGGAGACGGCGGAATTCGAGTCGGAGCATTGGGAGAAGTCCGAAGTTGAGGATTTGATGACGCGAATTGTCTTATTGGCCAAGGATGCGCGAAGCAATGGGAAAGGGCTTTTTGTATGGACTTGCCTATAGGGGACAGTTCGGGGGCTGCAATTCGGGAGGTATGAACTGATTAAAGAGGTCCTCTGGTCCAGCGACTCTGATACGATACAAGCGTATAAAACGAGCGATCGAGATGGCGGGCAGTGGCCCTCCGATAAAGTAGATTCCGGGGACACGAACCGATTATGGTCGTTTGAGCAGTTTCGACGGACGGCCTGGTTTTCCAGGACGGAGCCTGCGACCGACGGCTCGCTCCAGACGCTCGACAAACGTTGCGCTTCCCAAGGGGCAGCCGGTTCGTCCGTGCTCTCGCAAATCTCG
>JAKPRU010000372.1 GCA_029557025.1 Candidatus Omnitrophota bacterium
TATCCGCCGAGTTTCCCGGTTGTTCCTCCGAAACCTGAGATTCACCGGGCCGTTCGTTCAGGGAGTTCTCTTGCGGGTTCGTGGGGTTATAGTCATTCCGGTTTTCCGTCAATCGGGTCACCTCCTTTTATCCCATCCGGTTTGGGGGAATATTGACGGTAGATCCCGGTTGATCTGCGATGGAAATTCAGCGTAACATACAAGTCAAACCGTTTTGGGGCTTGGTTCAGATCAGAAAGGAGCTGAAGGTCAGTATAATGGTGACCTTGGGCGCTGCTTCTGTGATGAAATTAAACCTTCCGGGAAAGTGATCGGTGAGAACAAGATCATGCCGCGCATCTTCGACAATATCGACCTTCCGCTGCTGCCGACTTTACTGGAGACATTGAAGGTCTCTCAGCGCGCCGATTTCTGTGTCGGGTTCTTCAATCTCCGGGGCTGGCGGCTGATTGATGATCCGATCCACACGTGGGAGGGCGGGCCGGACGCCTGCTGCCGCGTGCTGGTAGGGATGCAACAGCTTCCGCAAGAGGAATTGCGCAATGCTCTGAGTTTGGCAAAGCGGGATGACGAGATCGACCAGAAAACCGCTATCCAGTTGAAGCGGGAAATGGCCCGGCAGTTTCGTGAGCAGTTGACACTTGGCGCTCCGAGCAATGAAGACGAAATCGGACTCCGGCGTCTCAGTGAACAACTGAAAGCCGGGCGTGTCGTGGTCAAACTTTTCCTGCGCTTTCCTCTTCATGCGAAATTGTACCTTCTTCACCGGGATGATCCGAACAATCCCACACTTGGTATTGTCGGGAGCAGCAACCTCACTATGGCCGGGTTATCGCGCCAAGGCGAACTGAATGTCGATGTCTTGGACCATGATGCCTGTGCAAAACTCCAAAAGTGGTTTGAGGACCGTTGGGGTGACCGCTGGTGTCTGGATATTTCAGAGGATCTTGCCGAGATCATTGACGCCAGCTGGGCACGAGAGGATCTGATCCCGCCTTATTACATCTATTTGAAAATCGCCTATCATTTGTCCCAGGAGGCACGGGCGGGTCTGGCGGAATTCGGTATCCCGCGTGAATTTCGAAATGTCCTTTTCGATTTCCAGGCGGCAGCTGTGCGGATCGCCGCGCATCACGTAGATAGACGGAACGGTGTCTTAATTGGCGACGTGGTCGGTTTGGGGAAGACCCTTGTGGGGGCGGCTCTGCTCAAGATTGTTGAGGAAGATCGAAGCGGACGGGTCTTGATTATTTGTCCGAAGAACCTGGTTCGCATGTGGAAAGACTACGTCTATCGGTTCTTTCTCCGGGCAGAGGTTCTCTCGATCAGCATGGTCCGCCGGGAACTCCCCAAACTAAAGCGGTATCATTACATCCTGATTGACGAGAGCCATAATCTGCGCAATCGTGAAGGCAAGACATATCGGGCTATTCTGGAATACGTTCGAGAAAATGACTCCAAAGTCATACTGCTTTCGGCCACCCCTTACAATAAGGATTATCGGGACCTTTCCAACCAACTGCGTCTTTTTCTCCCCGAAGATCGCGATATCGGCATCCGACCGGAACAACAACTCAAGCAAGATGGTGAGATTGCATTTTCCAGAAAGCATCAATGCGGGATTCGGACTCTTGCGGCTTTTGAAAAGAGCGAGCATCCCGACGATTGGCGGGAATTGATGCGCCTGTTCCTCATCCGTCGAACACGCAGTTTCATCATGGACAACTACGCCGAGACGGACCCGGCC
>JAKPRU010000390.1 GCA_029557025.1 Candidatus Omnitrophota bacterium
AGTATGTCGGACTGATGACCGCCAAGTCGGAAACACGGTTGGTGATCTCCTATAAGACCACACCGGAAGAGGCCGCGAAGGTGGCAGAAGAAGTCAAGAAACGAAATCTCCAAGTTCTTTCTGTTTATGGCGGTGGATTTCCGGTGAATGAATCGCCGGACAAGGGAATTGCGGCGCTCAAAACGCTGATCGATCACTCCGCCACGGTCGGTTCAAAAACCCTCATGACCGCCGGTATTGGAAAAGCCGAGTTGTATGATACCTATTTCAAGACAATTGCCGAATGTTGCGATTATGCCGAACAAAAGGGCGTCGCGCTTACCCTCAAACCGCACGGCGGACTGAACGCCACCGGGCCGCAATGCTGCAAGGCCATTGAGACCGTCGGCCACCGGAATTATTCACTCTGGTACGACCCGGGAAATATCTTCTATTATTCGGACGGAACATTGGACCCGGTGAAAGATGCCGCAACGCTCACCACGCCGGTTACGGGGATGTGCGTAAAGGACTATCGGCATCCCAAAGAGGTTATGCTGACTCCGGGAACCGGCATGGTCGATTTTCCGGGTGTGATGAAAGCCCTTAAAGCGCACGGATTCACCCATGGACCGCTGGTGATCGAAACGCTGACACAAGGCGATCTTCCCTTCATGCTCAAAGAGGCCAAGAAAGCCGGGAAATTCCTGGAGGACTTGGTCGCCACACTATAAACCGGCCTTGCCGGATTCAACAAATCCGCCTTGCCTCAGCCCCCGCCGCCCATGGGGGAAGCCTGAATCGCACCGCCGTACCGCACAATATCGCCATGGCTGTTCAGGCCATTGCTGGGATCGTAAATACAGTTGTTGGCCTCCGTGACAGTCTTTCCCTGCAAATGGACCAGGAGCGGCCACCAAACCCCGCCCGAATCTTTTTCATCGGGACCGTGCGAGGTCATTCCGTATCCTTCGGGGATCCGATCCAAGTCATTCTTGCAGTAAGCATTCCCCCAATCGCCATGGTAATTCACATACACATAAGTCGGGTGGCTGCCGGATGTCTGGTAGGAGACCCAGAACTTTTCCGGAACAAACGGATCATCCATATCCACCGTGCTTATGTAAGAGATCGGCGTGGTCAGCTCGATCACATTGGCGATATGGTTGGCGGTATCGAAGCGATTGTTGATTCGCGGCCAGGGATACTGGTTGTTGTCAAGTCGGTACGACTCGAGCGCGGCGCTCAGCGCGCGTAACTCCGCACGAACACTCGCAACTTTCGCGCGGGTCCGTGCATTCATAAAATTCGGAACGGCAATTGCCGCCAGAATCCCGATAATCGCCACCACAATCAACAACTCGATCAAGGTAAAAGCGCGTTTTTGAAGCAGCATGGGCTTGTCGACCTCCGGTTGAAGCGCAGAGATACGCCGACGTTCGGAATCGGTACGGGTAACCGAATAATACTTTGGGAACGGCATCAAGTCAATCGGTTTGCTCTCTCTTTCCGTGACTTTCTCCCCGCCCCGGCGCACCATCCGGAGCGCTTCTGCATTTAAAAAACACCCAAACGCCCTGTCGGTATGGACACAGCAGACAAATAATAGCTAATAATTCGGCAGCCCCGAAAATCCGAGCCATCTCCAATAGGTCGCCGACAGCAACATCAGGCCGGCCATGTTGGTAAACCACAAAATTACGCCCGTACGCAGGAAATCTTTTGCTTTCAGATAACCGCTTGCATAGACAATCGCATTGGGAGGTGTCCCGATAATCAGACAATAGGCAAATGAGGACGCAATGGAGGTACTCATGGCCATGAAAGGAATCATGCTTGTGCCGGGGTGCGTAATTCCCGCCATCGCCATAGTGACAGGACCGACCGCTGCGCACGCAGGACCGTCCGCCATCAGTTGCGTGATTAAACCGACAATAACGCTTCCGGACAACAGTAAGCCAAGGCCCTCACCGAACCCCAAAGGCATTGTCAGTCGGAGCACGGTTCGGGCAAGCCAGTACGCCGCGCCGGTTTGCATCAGCACTCGACCGAAGATGATCGCACCCGCGTACAACCAGACAACACCCCAGTCGATATTCGTCTGATAATCGCGCCAATTCACTACGCCGGCAAAAACATAGGCAATGCCGCCCATTACCGCCAGCACTCCGATCCCGAAACGGATTCCGGTCAATTTCAGAATCAGGTTATTTTCTGTGATCCAGGCAAAGAGGGTCACCAGAAAAATCACCACGGAAATCCTTTCCGGCCACGTCCAGGCTCCCCCACGGACTTTCTTGACTTCTGTCTTGACCAGCGTCAGGGCATTGGCCAAATTCCGCTGGCGGGGGTGGAAACGCCAATTCAGAACAACCCAGGTAACCGGCATCAGGAAAAGCAAGAAAGGCGCGCAATAAATCACCCATTGCATGAATGTGATGGAGATACCGAACATATCTTCGGTATACCCCATCATGATCAGGTTGCGCGCACCGCCCGATGGAGCCAGAGACCCGCCCAGGTTCCCGGCCATCGCGATTGTCATCATCAGTATCTTCGCCAGCTCCGGGTCATCCTTCCCCGACACATTGACAGTCCCACTGTACAATATAATACCGATGGGAAGAAACATGGCGGCCAGCGCATGGTCCGACATAAACATGGTCAAGGGTGAAACGGTAAGAATAATGATAAGAGTTACCCATTTGATATCCGGGTGCTTCAAATTGCCGAACATCATCATCGCAATTCGTTTATCCAAACCGGTTTTGACAAAGGCGGTGGCAAACATCAGGCTGCCCATGATAAACCAGGTGGCATCCGACCAATACAATGCGGCCACACTGTTTCGGTCCACAATGCCGGCCATGAGAGCGATCACACCGATACAGAAAGCCACCATGGGTAGAGGAATGGCTTCCGTCATAAAACAGAATATGACAAAAAGCATAATCCCCACCGCCGCCTGGACATGAAATCCGGCTGTCTGGGCTTCGGCTTTTTCCCGTCGGACAGCTGATCGAAAGCAAGCTTCTCGGTGACTAGAGCATGGCCTTCTTTCAGAATCTTCGTAAAGTCGTCCGGCGGGATTTGCCGGGCAAATTCGCGAACCCGTTCCAGATGTTCGGGAGTGCAGGGAATGCCGTTTTGTTCGCACCATCGCCGGCTGCGTTTGAGAAAAGTCTCCTGAAGAAAAGAGGCGTTCCGTACGCTCTGCTCCATCATCCGTACCATCTGTA
>JAKPRU010000394.1 GCA_029557025.1 Candidatus Omnitrophota bacterium
CGGTAAGGGGGATTCTTGTCCTTGTCTGCTGCTGTCCCCGCACAGTGAGAATGTCATCCCCCGGAGGTTACCGTAAGACAAGTTTTATCCGAAAGAAGACTTGGCACAGAGGGGAGCGGCTCGATGTGGCACATCCTCCCATTAGGCATCTCCTGTAGCGGGGGCTGTATCAAGAACCCGCCATCGGGCTTCAATTGTATCTGCCGATAAATCCGCTCCGCAATCCCATTCGACGAAATATCCTCCGTTGCGAATCTTCATAAATTCGTTTCGGTCTTGGAGATCGACAAATGCCTCATATTCCAAATAGGGACGCACGTCAAAAGTTCCCATTCGACCGTCATCGGAAACAACGGTCAGAATCCAGTTTGACTGGGGGTGAACCTCTACAATTCTCATTGGTCGAGTCCTTTTATTGGAAATGGCTTTTTACCACCTGCCGTCAATTCCCAGTCGGCAAGGAGATCTTCTTGATGAATCTCAATCCACGCAACCACCAATTTCTGTTTGTTCGGGGGCAAATGACCGGAGAGAACTTCCCCGTCAACAATCGAATACACTGCCACTTGCCCCTGGTAATCGGCATGGATATGCGGTAAGTGATGTTTCTCGATATCTCGAAAGAACATCCGAATAAGAATTCCGTAAAACATCGAAATGGTTGGCATCTGTGTTCACTTCCATGTTGTCCGACGCATCGCAGTTCTGTTGAAGCCGCGCGGAGTACAATTTATTTTCCCGTCTTCTGGGCAGTACGAGAAAACCTTGGCGAGGCGCAGGACAGTCCTTGCCGGTACAGGATTACGTGAGATAGGCGGGGCGGATTGTCACCGATTCTTCGCTTCCGACCGCCAAGTCCGGTTGCCTGCCGCCGTTGCTGCTCGATAGCGTCGATCTCTTGTTGATGCCTTTCCGCGGTATCCAGGTCCCCGGATTCCTCAGCAATCTTCTTGAGATATTCGAGATCAGATATTCGTTTCTTGTACTCTTTCAGAGCCTTATCGTCCAACACTTCTTCCCCATCTTCCCCCGAGACAGTCAACCCTTGCTCCAGCAAGACTCCTTCGACTTCTGATCCAGGACCTGATTCACTGAGAGAATGCTGAGCCAGTTTCGCGGAGGCACGGGAATATAGTTCCATTGCAGTGATTTCTTTTCCAGGATTCGATAGAAAGATGCAGAGGTAGTCCAGACCTTTGGATTGGCGAAGATTGAAAATTTCACCCCCAGCAAATCGGATCTCCTACATTTCCCCTTTTCTCCGGAAAACATAATCCTCCAATTCTGATTCCGGCTGTTCCTCTCCTGTTCCTGTCGCCCCAGACGAACCGGACGCCAAGCGTAGCAGACAGGTTTCCGGTAGTTCCCCACTGGCGAGCAGGGAGCCGTTCTTTTCAATGCCTTTCCCAATGACATCCTGGACTTTCCTGGCATGTCTCTGATGCAACTCAAAGATCTTGGCAGCTGCAGCATCATGGGAATCCCCATGTACTGTAATACTCGACCCACCTCTCCGTAGTGCGCAAAAAATCCTCCGGTGTCCATCGTTGAGATCTCTCTTGACATCTGAATATACGACACCAGCATTGCCAGAGAGTCCTCTTTGTTTCTTTCTCCACTGAGGAGGTCCACTCTGTACTCCGATTCAGGATCGGCGCTCTCAAGTCCTGCCGCAAGAACCGCAAAACGACGATCAATACATTGGGAACACGCACCACAATGCGGCTTGGCGATTGTCATTTCCCGGGTACGGGTACAACTTGTGGTGTATTGGATCAACTCCGAGCATCCCGCAGATCCGATCAGTTCAAGAACTTCCGTTTTCGTCTTCCACAGGAAGGGATTCTCAACACTGAACTCTCGACCGGCGATCTCGGAAAACAACCTGGCAAAACCATCCAGAACCCGAGGATGGGTGGTTCGGGTGGCTCGCGCCCCCACCACCTCCCCGCAAATCGGCAGATTCAGACTGACAACTCCATTTTCATAAAACCTGATCCGCGAAAGATTCCACATCTGCGCCACGGTTGTTCCCAAAGCGGCGTATAGAAAAGATCGGCTGCGCTGGGTGTACTCATGGCTGAGACTCTTGTCTTTCCGAATACTGACAGGGATGTATATCGGTGGCTGTTGCGATTTTTCCACCAGCGAATTCATCAGGTCTTGGCGACGTGTCTCCATGGCATCCGTGGACTGATGATGCACCAGCACAACTTTTTGCCCATCCAATACGGATTGCTGAACAGCGCCCCCAAGGGAATCAAGCCCACCGGAAAAGAGGATGACTTCCTCCGGATTTTCCGATTCAGTGCCTTCCTGCACACCATCGAGATATTGTTGCCAAGGGGGGGCTTTCCGTCAATTCAGTAAACTCAAAGTGATACTCGTCCTCCGAGAGAAAACTCAACGTGGAACTGAGCAGACCATTGAGTTTCCGGCTGTTCCAGACCTTGGGTTTCCGCACGGGAATCCTGAAGAATAATTCTCGCCTCCACTTCTCGCCGAGTTTATCAGCCGTATCCCTTCCCCGCGTTATTGCCTGGTCCGCACAGTAAACGTATGTGGCAATTTCGATCAGGTCAACAAAAACCGGGGGAATATCCTTCAGCATATACCGCCGGATATCTTCGATCCGGAGATCCACATTTTTCGTAGACCCCCAGAGATTGAGAGACAGCGGCCTGGTTTCCCCGAAGGAAAGATTTTCATCGGAGACTCCCCCACACAGGATGGCGCGTCTATTCGACATCCTCATGTGCCTCCCCGTTTCAATTCATCGGAGATCTTTCGCACCGCCATGTGAATAAAACGGCCCGCTTGTTCCTGGGATATCCCGCTTTTTTCCCAATTCTCCCTGGACAACCACTCCGCCGAAATTCCCTCGACAGCACGGGATGCTTCACGGCAATGATCTCTGAGGGAATTGGAGAACTCGGATTGCTCTGCTAACGTCGCAAACCGCTTTCCCTCACCAATGTGTTGAGGAAGAGCACGACTCAGAAAATAATCGATATACTTATGGATAAGCCGACCCAGGAAATCTCCCGTAAACTGACTGAACTGTTCGTTCGTTGCCAGCCCTGAAAAAGTACGCTGAACCTCCCCTGGAGGAGATCCGAGGAGACTTGGCAGACGGCTCCCGATTATCTTCGAGATGGTCTCAGCGGCGGCCATTTGCCCCATCTCGCCCAAATCGGTTCGATCCCGGTTGTTTGGCAGGCGTTTGTCAATAGCCTCGGAAAATGCGCCGACAATCTCCATCAGGCCCGGCGCGTCGGAAACTTCCAAGCCTGCCTGTCGAAGGGCACTAGCGAAGTCTTCGGAACGAGCCGCTAGAGGAATCTGGGCGAGAAGCCAGAGGGTGTTCACAAGGCCCGTGTCTTTAGAGGCCAAACTAAGCCCTCGTTTGGCCACAGAAACCGTCGCATTCGCGATCTCGGGAACTTCCCCGCCTTGCTCAATAAGTTGAACGACCGGAATCCACTTTTTCCCGCCGAGCGGCTTCCCTAATCGTACATGGCCCATCTTGAATTCACCTTTCAGAGATAATCTGTGAGGTTCCAGGACTCCACAAACTCGGTCCCGAAATCCCCGCCCCCATCAGATAACCAACCGGATCGTCGGGTCTTTCCATTGCGACGGGTCCGGCCTGTCCGGCGGGCCAAGGTTTTCAAGGCTCGCAACGAGATCGTTGAGAGTCTCGATTCGACGTGGCCCGTTCCGCGTCATGGCGATGAACTCGCAGGACCTTCCCCCGGACGATTCGATTATCCAGAAATGCCCCTTGGCGGAATCAGACTGCACTTCCTGGCTCACCTGGCCCTTCTCAAGATCTGCGAACAAATGCCCTCCCGGCGAGAGAAATTCATGGCTCTCGAAATGATCCTCGAACACATCGCCGCTTGTTGTCGCTCGAATGGATTCGGACATGCCGGGCAGTTGCAGGGAATATGATCGGTAATCCAGTTTCTTCCAGTCAATCTCCGGGGGGCGAATATCCGGTCGGTTCAGGGAGGTGTCGATCTGTTCCAGGGTCAGGGCCGGTTCCGGCAGATCCGGCATCTCCGCAGCTTCTTCTACAACATCGTCAATATCAAAGGCCACACGCTCGCTTTCCTCCACCATCTGTTCAATATCGGCAGTACACCGAGCCTGCCCTGCATCGCGCCGTGCAGGCGGCTGCAACGTCAACCTTTCAAACTCTTTTGGCAGGCGGGAAAGGATCGGCTGAAGTCTCCCGACGATTCCCTGAAAAAGGTTGATCCGACTTGCCAACGCAAAGTAAATATCGGCTTCAACGGTATTCTTATAGGCCAGATTGATGATCCGAATCGTCGGATATTGCTGCCCGATCCGGTCAATCCGCCCGATCCGTTGCTCAATTTTCATCGGGTTCCAGGGCAGGTCATAGTTGATCAGCGCGCCGCAATACTGAAGATTCAGGCCTTCACCGGCGGCATCGGTGCAAACAAGAAGGCGGATTTCTTTCCGTTTCAGCGCCTGTCTCACACTCTCTTTGCTGCAAATCGTCCAAGATCCGCCCCCATCCCGCCGTTCTCCTCCACGTCCTGAATAGCAGGCAATCGACTTATCGCGGAAATGTTCCGCCAGATAGTCTTTCAGGTAATCCATTGTGTCGGTGTAGTGCGTAAACACGAGTGCCGAGTCATAGCCCTCTGCGAAAATCCCCTCCAATTGGGACTTCAGTTCCCTGGCTTTGCTGTCTGTGCCCAGTTGCGCAATCTGTTTCAGAATCGACTTGATTTCTGCGTCCTCTTCATCTTCGCGCGACTGGCAAGCCAGCGCGAATGCACATTCCGCGTCCATGATTTCTTCCTGGATCTCGTCTTGGGAAATATCCTCCTCGTCGATAGGTTCGGACTTCCGAGCCAGGCGATTGGTTAATGTGCATCGAAGCGCATGAAAAGAGCTGGCCAGACGGCGGCGATAGATGGTCATCACAAATCCGATTGCCGTCCGTTTTTCCGGGGCGGCACGGTTGTAGGTTGTGCTGATATAGTCTTCCACACGGTTGTAAAGCGCCCGCTCCGTCGGGGAAAGACTCACCGCAATATCGCGAGGATCACGGGTCGCAATCGGCGTTTCAAGCAACCCCCTCTTGTAGTAAGACCGCAACAATTCACGGGTATGTCGGGCCATCAGGAAACGGATGGGGCTGAATCGCCGAAGAACCCGGAGAGCGCCCTGCCGGGTATTAGTCTCCAACCGCTTGAGCGGAATACCGCTCTTGTCTCGCAAGGCTTTCAGGACCTTCTGTCGTCCCAACAGGCCCAATTCCGGGACGGCTTTCTCTAACTCCTTCTCGTCCACAGGGCCAAAACACAGTTCAGTGTCCTGGAACATCTCGCAGAGGAATCTCATGTCATCATGGCTTGGATTCCCGCGAGCAGTCTCAAAATACCTGAGAAAATCACTCTCACTCGCCGACCATCGGGGAGGTAATCCAAGCAGGTTTAATAAATCCCAAACCTCAATGGGATGAATCTGCATCGGTGTTGCCGTCAACAACAGTAGTGCCTGGCATCGTGACCGCAGTTCACGCATCAACCGCAGCAGCGCGTTCGGCCCGCCTTCCTGGGGACTCCCCGGCGCTTTCCGCCGCGCATGATGCGCCTCATCCAGCACAATCAGGTCCCAGTCGTCTGCTTCCAGCAAATCCTGAACACGGTCTCTGCGACGCATCAGGTGGCTGGAACACAGGACAAACCGTTCCTCGTGCCATTCGTGGCGACCGACTTTCTTTTCCGGGGAACCTTGCCAGCCGTGGGTTTGCTTCCAGAGAAGCCGCTGTCCATCGTAAATCGGTACATTCAGGTTGAATTTCTCATAGAGTTCGTTCTGCCATTGATGCAGGATACCGGCAGGAACCAGAACCAGGATTCGCCGCGCCATGCCCGACAGCCAGACCTGACGGATCAACATTCCTGCCGTGATTGTCTTTCCGAGTCCCACTTCATCGGCAATCAGCAGACGGAACGGCCAGCCGTTGTGCATCCGTGTAAAGGTCCGCATCTGGTGCGGCCAAGGCTTCACACAGGAGGTCACCACTCCCACTTGCATCCCATTCCACATGCGAGCCGCATTGTGGATATAGGTCCAGACCGCTCGGCGTTTCTCATCCGGTGTGAATGAATAAAGACTCGGTTCTTCATCGGTCAGCGGCTCACCCGACCCGTGTGTTGGTTTTCTGACGGGTCTGTCGTCCTTGGGAAGAAACTCAAGGAGTTTCTGTTTCGCCGCTTCAGGAAAAGTAAAGACCCGCACGGTGCTCATCTGGTCCACCCACAAGCGCGAAAATGCCCGGACTTCATCTTGAACATGCTGCGCTTCCCGCTCTCCCGCCCAGGAACAATGCACGTGAAAACTCTCGCGATTATCGATCCATCCCCCCTTAGTCTCATTGATACTCCCACTGAAACTGATCTGGTTCCCATCTCGGTCTGTAATAATGCCCACTTTCTCGTGATAGATCCCGTGCGAAACCACAGGCGTCCCGTCGGCAGCGACCGGCACGGCGACTTTTACATCCAGCCGACCGTGGGCCACCATCCAGGCCAGGGCTTCCAGACCGTTCCGGGC
The DNA here is from genome assembly GCA_029557025.1 of Candidatus Omnitrophota bacterium. GTDB lineage: Bacteria > Hinthialibacterota > Hinthialibacteria > Hinthialibacterales > JAKPRU01 > JAKPRU01. The sequence goes on from JAKPRU010000394.1 coordinate 6,601, forward strand.
AGCAATGTCGGGTGGATTAAGGGGTACAGCGGCGAGTTTCTCGGCGATTTTCTCGCGCAAATCATACCCTTCTTGAATGGCTCTGACTTCATCCTCGTCCAGTGTACATCCGACGATGAGCCGCATTTCACCGCCGTTTTCAATGAGCCGGGCGATTCCCCGCGCCGCTAATGCCAGCGCATCGGCATTAAAAAATCCCGTTGTTCGGTCGTACCGAAGGGCGCAGGATAGGGCAGGAACATAGAATAGAGAAATTAAATCCCCGTCTTCGTGACGGTAACTGGTATTCCATGTGTGACAGGCCAATGAAGTCAATTCGCTGTTCACAATAAGCCCCCCTGTCCTACGTGACGAGAATGTTCTCCCTCAACGTCATTCCGGCGAAAGCCGGAACCCAGGCCACTTCCTCTCCGTCATTCCGGCGAAAGCCGGAACCCAGGCCACTTCCTCTCCGTCATTCCGGCGAAAGCCGGAATCCAGGCCACTTCCTCTCCGTCATTCCGGCGAAAGCCGGAATCCAGGCCACATCTCT
>JAKPRU010000411.1 GCA_029557025.1 Candidatus Omnitrophota bacterium
TCGATGACCGCGTCGGGATCGGCGGCCACTTCAAACCAGGCGGCACGGTCCGTCACTCGAACCCGGTGCGCTGACCTCTGTCCCCCCGCCGGAATGGACCAGATGTCCAATGTAATCGACTGCTTCGGTGATCCGTCATCAAACCCCACGGTAATCTGGATCACCGCATCCTTCGCATCCGTGTCGCCGATATTATGAACAGTAAAATCGATGACATACTGCCCCCGCTCCGCGTCGTGCCGGACCTGGATATCCTTTTCCTCCACCACCAGATCGACTTTCTTCACCACATTGATCTCCAGCCGGGCAAAGTTGTCCTCTTCGTTCGATTCCACTACACTGCCGAACGGATCGCACTGGAATATCAGGACGTTCTTCCCCGAATTATCAACGGGGTCCCAGCGAAGTGTCACCACACGGCTTGCCCCGGGAACCAGTGCCGGAACGACCGCCACACTTCGGCCGGCCAGATTCCGAACCTCCCCCGCAAGTCCTGCAACCCCTTCCAGGCTCGCGTTGAGATTGGTCTCCTGCGAGCTCGCATCCCCGTTATTCAACACCGGTATATCGAAATACACCGTCATTCCGTTCTCCGGACGTGACGGCCGATAGACAATTTCGTTTTCCAGAATCGTCAGATTCGGTGTCCCTGATCCGACTCGCGGCGTGACAGGCTTCGGCATAACCATCACCGTTCCACCGTGGATTATCCCTTCTGCCGAAAATGCAGTCGCCCCAAATGAAAAATGACGTTCCTCGTTCCAGTATGGGCCGCACAATTGCTCCAGGGATAGTGTTCCTTCTGCCGGCCAGTCTTTCGGAATAACAGTGTTTTCCCACAAAGGCCGAAACACACTATCCCGAAGCCATAGATTCGCCGTGGCATCCGGGACCGGTGGCTCGACCCGGTATTTGAGGAACCCACCGGAATCCACAGTTGCATCCAATGAAACATCCTTCGGCCACTTTTGGGGAATCGGCAGTTCGAACAACGGATCTCCCAGAATGCAGAATTGTTTTTGCGGCTCGAATGAGGGCCTTTCGGCCAGCGCAATCAGGCACGAGGCGACATAAGCCTTGCAAAGGTTCCTTATCCCGCGATGGAACACCGCATCGTGCATTCCCCGCGCCAGAGTCGAATGGTCCACCGGATATCCTCTGCCGGTCGCCGCCAG
>JAKPRU010000417.1 GCA_029557025.1 Candidatus Omnitrophota bacterium
TCACTGGGTAAAAAGCTGGTCCAAATGACCGAGGGATCCGAAGTCCGTTTTGCGATCGAAAACCACGGCAACACCACCAACCGCCCCGATTTTCTCGATCCCTTGTTCGAGGGCGTCGGCTCCCCCAATCTGGGACTGACCCTCGACACCGCCAACTTCTACTGGTTCGGCCATCCCCTGGATGAGTTGTATGGAATCTATGAAAAATACGCCTCCCGCGTGTTCCATACGCATTGCAAGAGCATCCGTTTTCCGGAAGACAAGCGCAACGAGCGGCGGCCGGTCGGGTGGGAATATGGGAAATACGCCTGCCCGGTTTTCGAAGGCGACATTGATTTCGGCCGCGTGGCGGAAATCCTCAAAAAGGCGGGCTACCAGAACGACTTCTGCATCGAGGATGAATCCCTGGGGAAATATCCGGAAAGCGAACGCGGGAATATCCTGAAAAAAGAAGTGGAATATCTCAACCGGTTCGTGTAATCCATCCAGTTGAAGGAAGGATTAACCCGAGGGGGAGAAAAGGTCTCCTCCTCGGTTTTTTTTGTATGAATGGAGAGAAATGGAAAGTGGCGCGGTCTCTCCGCCCGCCATCATTTCTCGGTGAGGCAAAAATCGATGGACTGGAACAATTTCTTGGCCTGATCCATGATTTTTTTCTTCAACCGGGGCAGGCGCTCGAAATCCGGTTCGTCGATCTCGATTTCAATTCCCACAAAGGTCTTGTTCGCCCATCCCCGCAAGCCGCTGTGGGCGGGCTGCACGTAAATGATGAATTCCGGCGACCGCGTGCCGAATTCGTTTTGGGCGTAATGATACAGGCCTTGGATGAGATCGTGGGGATCTTTTCCGGTCACTTCCTGCGAGACTTCGACATCCAACGATACCCGGAAGCAGGCAGTCAATTCCGCCCGTTGGATCACGAATCCCAACCCGGGCCGCTGCGTGTTCCGCTTTTTGCTGATTTTCGAGAGATAAAACTGGGCTTGGGGACTGGTCCCGACATACTTGAACAAGCCATGGTCATCATCGGGCGCGGACAGGATTTGAAATTCGTGGTTGAAATCCTCGTAAATCTCGGTGATCAAATCGGCCAGTTGCTTGCTGGCGAGTTCTTTGGAGAAAGATAGATTCATGAATTATTCACTCCCAATGCTTGTATTTTACATCGTAGCCGATTCTTGTCCGGAAGCAGAGCTCCCGGGGATCCTGTGTCAGGATGGCGCATGCGGGACACCGATGGATCGCCATTCATCCGCATTACCTGTTGACCGATTGTATAAGTATTTGATTTTAATGAAGAAAGGTGTTTTGTTATTCGTCTCTGTCTTATAGAATGATATTGGATTTCACGATCCGGGGGGAGAAAACCGGGTTTTTGTTTTCATCCCCCTCATCATCTTCACAAGGAGGAGCATTCATGAAACGGTTCGTATTTGGATGGCTCGCGGCGGGTATGCTATTTGGCGGCGCGGCTTCGGCTGAGGTGGTTCTTCAGGATGGATTCGAAGGTCCCTGGTATCTCCCGGACATTGCCTACGATTTCAACACGGACGGGGCGGGTTTCGATGAGGACTGGTTCGTGGATCATGTCTCCTGGGTGGGTGACAATCAGTTCCAATTCGATTCGGATTCGGAAATCAAGACGGAAGGGCAATACGCGCAAAAAGCCAATTCCTCGGTCAACGACGGCAATATCCGGGATCTGTACCTGGCCCGGCCGGTTCCCGGCGTCGTGCCGGGTGAATCCTACACGATCTCCTTGGATTACCGGTTCGATAAGGGAGATCTGGACACCCATATCCAATATGCGGTCCGGGATGGCGAACATCTTTCGCAAGAGGCGGTCGGAGACATCGAAAACTACTCGGGGCATGAGCGCCCGGACACGCTCTACGCGGACACGGGGACCTTTGGAGACGGTGAGTTCCATACTTTGACCATCACCCATACGCCCGCCGAAGGCGAGACGTCCTTCACCTT
>JAKPRU010000442.1 GCA_029557025.1 Candidatus Omnitrophota bacterium
ATTTCGGCATCGTCCGGATGGGGCGCGAAAATCAGAATATCGAGTTCGGACATGAGGAAATTCTACCGCGAATGAGGACCTCCGTCACGAGACGACAAAGATTGCATGGCTTCCCGGTTGAAGCGAATCCATGGCGTTTTGAAGGTCCTGCACCAAGTCGGGGCCATGACGGGCCAGGAATTGGAGTATGCAGAGGATGCGTTCCTGCGGCTGTCCCAAGGGGCGGATTGAGCGGGCAACAGAGTCGATTTGGCGATGAAGAATTTCCGCGCGATCCGCCTTTTTCCGAATGAGCAGGTTCTCCGTATTTTTGATGATCTGAAGAACCTGGGAGCGTTGCTTTTCTATCGCGGGGGTAATTGTCGGATCGAGTGAGTCGGCAATGTCCTTGAGATGCCGATAGGTCTTTTCGATTTCAGTCCGAAGGTTCTCGCAGGATTCCCGCGAATTCTCCACACCAGCCTTCGCGATAACAGCCCGGACCAGCGATTTGACATCCTTTTCAAAGTCCGCCGGTAATAATCCGGTTTTTTCGAGGATTCTCGCGTCGCGCAGCTCCAGGAATGTCGCCCCGGATCTTGGAACCAGGACAGTTCTTGGGATCCTGTGTCGCGCGTAAAGTTCGCCCAGCTGAAGGTGATACAACGCTTCGCTGGGACCGAGAATGGCGGCAATCGTCGGCAGGCAGGCATCCTGGATCAGAGGCCGTAAAATCGCGCTGCTGGAGAAATCTTGGGGGTGTTCCTTGAGGTGACGGAGGAGATCTTCTGCCGTGAAGTTCTCGCGGTTGTTTATTCGAAATGCGCTTCCTTCGAGGTGAACCGCCTCGCGACAGCCGTTTCGAACGAGGAAGAACGAAACGCGGGTTTCGGGTTTATGAATCTGCTTTGCGAAGCCCGCTTGCATCAGGGCATCGCCTGCCCTGTTGATCTCTCGGGCGGCCAGCGTGGGATTTTCGATTTCCCGCATTAGAGTCGGTTGTGCGGCGGACCGCAGCCAAGTCCACTCCGGGCGGATCACCAGCAGGCCGGACTGTGGCAGAAGAGACCAAAGAAGGTGGTCGAACCAGTCTGCAAGCGAATCCCCGGCCTTTGCAAAAGCCTCTTCGATCCAGGAGGCCACGAAATCGTAATGCGGTTCATGCCCCAGTGTCTGTTTGACCTGTGCAATCAGGCCGGGCAGGTCAACCCTCGCCTTGGGGATGAAGGAAATGCAGAGATTCTGTGGAAGATCCCCCAATTCAACCTGGAAGCGTACCGGCTGTCGGTCTCGATCCAGCCAGACAGCATGGTCGATCTCGGCCCGGTCGTGATCCTCGGAGGCGTTCCAGAATGCGGGCAAGACAGTCCCATAGCCCTGACGGGTCAATTCATGGGCCAGGTTGACCGCCTGGACGCATTTGAACAAAGTATAGAGCGGTCCCAAAAAAAGCCCCGGCTGCTGACCGGCAATGACCAGACAGGTGTCAGGCTCGGCGAGCCTCTGTGCCGATCGAACGCTTTCGGCTGGAGCGCCCCGACGCAGGTGATCCTGCGCCAGTTCGCGGGAGAGAACATCCCGGTCGATATGGGCGGAGAAGAAATCCCTTCGGTCCTTGTACGTTTGCTCGACATCCCGGAGAATGGGAAACCGCAAGTTCGCCGAGAGGTCCATCGCTGCGGCACGAGCCAGCGGGGAATAACTCGGATCATCCTGAGTTGCAATTTTGTGGAGAGTTGCCATGGCTCCCATCATACGAGACCCTCTTTCTCCTGCCAATAGCCATGGCGAGGTTTCGTATCCGGAGCTTCGCGTAAGGTCGAATCAGCGTCACCGGTTTCGGAGGGGACACCCATGGATCTACAACAATGAATTGGTGGATCTGCCGAAAGAGCCTGAACCGGGCGGATTGGTAACCGTTCGGCAAGATGACGGGGAATTTGTGGGTATTGGGATGTACAACCGGCACAGTGTCATCACGGTGCGACTGCTGACCCGTCGGAATGAGCGAATCGACAAGTTTTTTTTCCGGCAGCGTCTCCGGCAGGCCCTCGATTTGCGTGAACAGATTTACCCCGACCGAAACGCATACAGGCTGGTCCACGCGGAGGCGGACGGATTGCCCGGTCTGGTAGTGGATCGGTATGGCGAGGTGTTTGTCATTTCATCGAACACAGCCGGAATGGATCGCCTTCTGCCGGTTATTGTGGAAGCCCTGATGGAATTGTTTCCCGTGCGGGCGATCGTGCGGCGCAACGACAGTGCGGCGCGCAAGATGGAGAGCCTCCCCACGCAAGTGGAAGTCGTGTGGGGAAAACTGCCGGATACGGTTATCATCGAGGAATTTGGCGCGTCATTCGAGGTGGACGTTCTGGCGGGGCAAAAAACGGGATGGTTCTTCGACCAGTCAGAAAACCGTCGCGTGTTTACCTCCTTTGTGAAGGACCGGCAGGTGCTGGACACATTCTGCTATACGGGGGCTTGGGCGATTCACGCTGCCCGGGCAGGGGCGCGAGAGGTGATCGGGGTGGATAGCTCCCCGGATGCGTTGAAACTTGCGGTTCGAAATGCGGAACGGAACCGGGTGTCCGGTGTTGAGTTCATCCGAGCCAGGGTGTTCGATTTTCTGAACGATTGGCGCAAGGCCGGCAAAGAAGTCGATATTATTGTTTTGGATCCCCCGGCGTTTTCGCGGGCCAGGAAAGACGCGGTTGCGGCGCTCAGAGGCTATCGGGATTTGCATGAGCGTGCCTTACGACTGATACGCCCCGGTGGGATTCTGTTTACCTGCTCCTGTTCCTACCATGTGGGAGAAGAGGCCCTGATTGATTCGCTGGCTCAGGGAGCCATTGAGTCGAAGCGGACGGTTCGCCTGCTGGAGGTGCGTGGGGCAGCCCCGGACCACCCCATCCTTCCCGCCACCGCTGAAACGCGATACCTGACATGCCTGGTAGTCAGGGTGGATTGACCACAAATTGCCGGGATTGCCATCCCCGCCGCTTCTGTTAAAATCCTTCCGGTTCAGTAGTTTGTTCAAGCGGGCTGCGACGATGAAAGACAACGAAATTCATCTTCTGATCGACATCCATCGGGAAATCCTGCACGATCTTCGTCAGGAGGCGGATGGGGTTGTCGAGAAACTCGCGAAACAGATCGACCGCAACTTTTCTGCAATCGAAGAATCCCTCAATGTTCTCGCGAACAAGGCAACCTTCACGAAAAAAGAACGATCCATTTTCCATGCCCTCCGCGAGGAATTGGCCGAATTCAGCGACCAAAAAAAGTCCGGTTCACTCAAGAGACTGGAACGCATTGCGGAGTATTTCTCCAATGTCCGCCGCCTTTTGAAGAAGTCGAGATCGCAAGATGGCGATTGAATCGGTTCACACGACAGCGTGGGATGTGAAGCTGAATCCTTCCGGCGGGGTCGCCGAGAATGTCACGCGGATACTTCGCCACCAGTACGACATCCTCATTGCCCATGAATCCGGCACGCGGAGCGGCGAGGACCCCGAAAACTTGCACAGAATGCGCGTAGCCGTGCGGAAAATGCGGACTGCGCTGAAACTGTTCGGCTCCCTGCCGGATCGCAAAGCAATGAAACCGTTCCGTGAAGAGCTCCGTTGGCTGAGCGGATGCCTGGGGCAAGTTCGTGATCGCGATACGGCGCTTGAAACGCTGAGGACCTACTGTGACACCGCGCCACCCGAAGATCGACCTGTCATCCAAGTTATTGTGGATGAAATCGAAAAACAGCGTAAGGCGCTCCGGGAAGAGCTTCTCCTGGCTCTGGATTCGGAAAGATATATCTCCTTCAAGAACAACGTCGAGCAACTTCTGGGAAACGGCTTGCCCGTCCGCTCCGATGCCCCGGCTTTTCGCGATATAGTGCCCCGGCTGATTGCGAAGTCCTGGAAACGGGTACAGAGCGTGGGACCGGAAATTCCCGGCAAGGAAGACGAACGCATTCATCGTTTACGGCTGAACTGCAAACGGCTGCGGTATCTGTGTGAGTTTACCCGCCCGATTATCGGGAAACGGCTGGATTTCCTTCGCAATTCCGCCACTCGTGTCCAGGAAACACTGGGCATTGTTCGGGATTCCGAGAGAGACCTTCGGTTCCTGGAGAGCCTGTCAGGTGGAACCGGCCCGGATGCGGTGAGACGCTTGCAGACCTTTTTTGCCCATCGCACAGACACCGCGCTGTCCGAATTCACTGTTATGTGGAAACGCATGGTGTTTCCAGAGTATCAAGCGTGGGTCCGCTACCACCTGAATTGTCTTTGAGAACAAGCGGTCATCCGGCAGAACAGGAGCGCACTCGGCGAGATTCGAACGCACAACCTGTCGATCAGCAATTCGGATCAGTCCATTCTCAGACGGGAATCCGCAGTAAAAAACGTTCGCACCCCGTGCCTGCCCCGTAATCGGTGTCTGACCGGCAGAGGAAGGTGTCGCCGGTGATTCATACCCGCGCGGGATGAAGAATTGCAGTTGCTCCTCACGTGAATACAGAATCTTTGATGATCTGTCGTAACGGCCTTCCAGCGGACTGCCCTGTCCGACCTCAATATCCAAAACGTCATACCGATCCCTCAAAGGCTGATACAACAAGGGAAGCCAGGTCAAAATGTTGCGTCGGTTGGTGATAACCAATGGGATTTGCTGGGTATTGAGAAGTTGATTCAGTTTCAAAAACATATTCAGGGCGCTGTATTTCTCGTACAGATTGGGATTTTTGTCGAATTCCGCGCGAAGGCGGGCGATTTCCACTGCGCCATACAGCGGCGTGCGAGGATTTTCAGGTTCCTGCCGCCATGCGTCGATTCTCGGCAACCCGAACTGTTTGCCCAATTCGCGTTCCAGGGCCTCATATTCGTGGTCGTAAGCGAAGGCCAGGATAAAATCATAAGGAAAATGCGCGGCCAACCGTCTCCCGGAGACAAATGCATAAAACGGCGCGGCGATGATCGGATCGTCCGGCCTGGTGTATTTCTCGATGATATAGCGGACGGCCTGAACCTGCGGCTCAGGAAACTCCATGACCGACATGCGGTTCTGCATGGTCTGCACGATAAGCCATCCTCCTTTGACCCACAATGTCGGAATCAGGAACAGGACCACCAGGATGATTTTCCCCCAAGACAGGACAGGGCTTCTGCGAATCTCCTGCATAGTAGTAGGGATACCCACACCGATGAAAAAGGTTCCAAGGAAAAACGCCGAAAATACGGCAACA
>JAKPRU010000453.1 GCA_029557025.1 Candidatus Omnitrophota bacterium
GACGCAGACATGCTTATCGCCCAGGCAAAAGACTATCTCGGCCTGCCCGAGTGGTACCGTCTCAACCTGGACTCGGCCGCCTCAGGCTACCACTTCGATCATCAGATCTTTCTAGAGACCGCCGCCCTGCACGGCTCCTACGAGAACTTCATGGCCTATCTCCTGGACGAAATCGAGGGTGATAGCGAACCTGCCTATTCCTTTGCGAACAATCAACCACGCAGCATAACCGGAACGTCGTATCCACCAGATCATCCGAATGTGTCTGCTCCTGACATTAAGACGCCGCTCTTCGCAAGCAAATCCTTCATTGACCGGGACAAAATAAATGATCTGGCAAAAAGAATTGCCGGCCTGGCTCCGGGACATATCGGCGACCTTGCGAAATACGCCTGGGACCTGGGCGGAGGATATGTGTTGGACGCTCTGGGTCTCGACCGCTCGCCGGATGAACTCGCGGAAATACTGGACGCGTTAAATCAAATCAAGGACGAGCTCACCAAGATGGACACGGAGATCCGCGAAACAATCGTCTATGAGGCCCTGAAAACGCGTTACACCACGAAAATCGAAAACCTCCGGCAATTTGTTGACGACACGGACACGATCTGGGAAGGATACCAGACACTCATCACCCAGTTGTCTCAAGCCAAACGGGCTACGGATCCGGATGGCCAGGTGCATCTGGAAGACAATCCGGATACGGGCGTTGTAGTCCAGAATCTCATCGAGTGTATGGATCAGTACGTAATTAGCCTGAGAGATGCCAGCGGGACGCGTTATCCGCTGGGATTGTTTAATCACTTACACAATGGCCTGCTGGAACAATCCACCAGCGATCCGATCGATCGCCCTCTGCTGTATCTCTCCGACGCCGTACGTCTCCGGGAGGGCATATTTTGACAGTGCCAACTCCCAATCCATCTATGATTTTTATAATTACTATCTGGCCCGCATGCTCAAACTCTATATCATCACCGTGGAGATAGCCAACTACACATCGAGCACGGTCACCTCGACCGACATTATCCTGAACTCGAACCTGGTAGCGCCTTATCCAGACATCATCAAACAGGAAATCGCGTACGGTTATTTCCCGGATCCGGACAGCGCCCTGCAACTGCACTATAACTCGGATACCGCAACAACCGGTTACCTGTGGCTGGTCAATCTTGATGAATCGCTCGATTTACAGTGGGAAAGCCTGACCCATGTGCTGGATCACTTCAACACGGACGGCTGTCACGCCGATTATGGCGAACTCTGTCCGGAATGCAGCACGAAAACCATTCCGTGCTCCCCTTTCCCGGGCTGCGAACCGACCTTCATTCCTCCTTGCACGGTGCCGCCACTTAAGAGCCAGCCTCCGGATACATCCTGGGTCAGCACCCCAACCACCGCCGCACATCCTTTCAGCGCCGGAGGACATACGGATTGGCGCCTGCCCGGCAAAGGTGGATACGAAATCGTTTTTGATATCCTGCCGAGCACTAACGTCGTCCAGTTCCTGACTAGCCAGGGACTCAAGGGGTGGGACACAACCCACTGGAAGGACTGGGCGCTGTCGTCAAGCAACGTCT
>JAKPRU010000489.1 GCA_029557025.1 Candidatus Omnitrophota bacterium
CGCAAGGAGCGCATATCGTAGAAAGGGAATTCCGGGATCGTGAAGTGCCTGGATAAACTCAAACACGGATATGCCCCTGTTCCGAACAGCGATGGTCGTGGCGAATCATCCGGAAATCGCCGCCGTAAATCTCGCGAATGGTCTCCCCGGTCAGTTCACTAGTGGGATGAACGAGTACTCGTCGGTTGACACAAATCACGCTTCGGACAACGGTGGAGACGAATCCCAAATCATGAGAAACCATTAGAATTGTCATGCGGGATTGCAGTTGTTGCAGGATGGCAAGTAGTTTTTCTTCGGCCAACGCATCGACATTGGACGTGGGTTCATCGAGCAAAAGCAATTTCGGTCGGCAGCAAAGTGCGCGGGCGATCAAAACCCGTTGCCGTTGCCCTCCGGAAAGCACGGAGAAAGGCCGGTCCGAATCGTCCGCCATTTCCACCTCCCGCAAGGCGGCCCGCGCCTCCTCCCGGTCCTCGCGTCCGTACCATCCGAAGAAGGCGTTGACCCCGTCGGCTCCCAGACGGCCCATCAGCACAACATCGAGAACCGTTACGGGGAAATGCGGATCATAGCGTGTATATTGCGGCATGTAGCCAATCCAGCGCCGCGCACGGAGCGGATTTTCTCCCAGGACACGCACTTCCCCTGTGTCCGGCTGCACGGCGCCCAGAATGATCTTTAACAGTGTCGTTTTCCCGCCGCCGTTCGGGCCGACAATGCTGCAGAACTCATTGGCCGGAATGTCGATATTTACATCTTCCAGAACCGGCACGCGGTTGTAGGAAAAGGATACATTGCGGAGGCATACGGCGAGTTCGGGTGTAGTCATTGCCGGTTACTCTTTCAGAGTGTGTTCGATCTTTACGGCGATTTCTTCAAAGTTCTTTAACAGGTCTTTAGCCAGCGGGTCCAATGGAAGCACAACTCCTCCGATGGCATCAGCAACGACCTCGGCTCCACGTTTGTCGAATTGGGGCTGCACAAAGATTACTTTTACATTCTCCGCTTTTGCCTTGCGGATGAGATCCGACAATTGCCGGGGAGATGGTGATTTGCCCTGGATTTCGACGGCCTCCTGTCGGAGACCGTACGTATCCGCAAAGTAGCCGAATGCCGGATGAAACACGTAAAAAGAACGTCCTTTAAACGGGAGAAGGTTCCTTTTGATTTTCTCGTGGACGGCGCGGACATCTTTCAGAAAGGCCTGGAAATTCTGCTCATATTTTTCGGCATGAGACGGATCAACCTCCGTAAAAGCGCCGGCTGTATTTTGTGCGAGGATCTCCACGAGGGGAGGAGCCATCCAAACATGCAGATCCGGCTCCCCTTCGTGATGTTCTTCCTGGTCGGCAGAATGTTCGTCGTGAGACAATTCGTTTACCGTCAATCTCCGTTTCTCGATTCCTTTTGTAGTATCGACTACCTTCAGGTCCGGATGACTTGCCTGGATTTTCTCCAACAGGCGCGTTTCGAAGGGAATGCCGATCCGCAGGAACAGCTTTGCCCGGCTGAGGGCCAGGATTTGTTTCGGTGTCGGCTCGAAGGTGTGCGGTTCCTGGCCGGGTCGGACGAGAACTTCGACCGCAACATGCTCGCCGCCGATGCGTTCGGCGATATACGCCTGAGGCGGTACGCTGACAAATACGCTCAGCGGTTCGTCGGCGTGGACCGGGACAATCCACAGCAGGCCAAGTGCAGCAAGAATCGACAGGAACGGCCGTTTCATTTCGTTCATACCCGTTCAAAAGGGGAGTGTTCTCTCCACGCATAGATTACGGAAAGGCTCATTCGGATTACAGGGCATTGTGAGTACGACACCGGCAAGGCCGGTGATTGGAAAAAGAGGCATGTTTCGCGCCAGGCAGAGACGCCTGGCCTACTGGTGGGACAGGCCTCTGTGCCTGTCGATGAACAATCTTTCTCAGCAGGCTGGATCGGAATCTCCTGAACCCATAACGGAATCACCTCGGCTGGAAGGTTCATCAAACGGATGAAATGAGTTACGATAGGCACAAAGCGGGCGGATTCGATCATTGATCTTGCCGCACCGCACGAGGGTAGAATAATGGCCGCTGCCATACTGGTTGTCGAGGACGAGGACATTCTGCATCGTTTGTTCATTTACAACCTCAAGAAATGGGAATACGAGGCTGTGGCCGTCAAAACGGGTGCGGAATTTCGGGAGCAATACAAGCGTCGCACATTCGATGCGGTTTTGCTCGACCTCAAGCTGCCGGATGCCGATGGGATGGATTTGCTTGTCGAGATCAAAAAGCACAATCCGGACATCCCCGCCGTGATTATGACCGCTTATGGAACAGTCGAGCTGGCTGTGGAGGCGATGAAATATGGGGCGTACGATTTTATCACGAAACCGTTCGACTGGGCCAAGTTGCAGGTCACCGTCAAGAACGCCGTCGAACGCCACCGTCTCACCCAACGGTTGACCCACCTTGAGCAAACTCTGGGGCGACGAAAACGGTTCCAATCCATCGTGGGCGTCAATGAGAAAATGCAAACGCTGTATTCGATTATCGAAAATGTGGCTCCCTCCAACATTTCGGTGATGATCACGGGCGAAAGCGGGACGGGCAAGGAACTGGTGGCCCAGGCCATTCATAGACTTTCCGGAAGAAGGGATCGGGAGATTGTTGACGTAAACTGTGCGGCCATTCCCGCCGAACTGATGGAGAGCGAGCTGTTCGGTCACGAGCGCGGTTCGTTCACCGGGGCGAGTCAGCGTCATATCGGAAGCTGCGAGCGGGCGGATAAAAGCACGCTGTTTCTGGATGAGATCTGCGAGATGGACATTTCTCTGCAGGCAAAGCTCCTGCGGTTTCTCCAGGAACGATACTTTCAGCGGGTCGGCGGTAAGGAACGAGTCTATGTGGACACTCGGATCGTGTCGGCTACCAACAAGGACCCCCTGGAGGTCGTACGGCAGGGGCGGTTCCGGGAAGATTTGTTCTACCGACTCAATGTGGTGACCATTGAGGTTCCGCCGTTGCGTGAACGGCGGGATGACATTCCGCTTCTGGCCCAACATTTTCTGGAGACGGTGAGCCGGGAAAACGACAAACCGTTTCGGGAGATTTCCAAGGAGGCCGCGTACCTGCTTTCGTGCCACGATTGGCCTGGAAATGTCCGCGAGCTGCAAAACGCGATTGTGCAGGCTGTTGCGCTTCATTCCGGAACCACACTGACGGTGGAGATGCTTCCCCCCGCCCTGCGCAGAGAAATCCGCATCCCGCCGGATTTCACCATTTCGACACTTGCCGGACCGGATATCCGCACGGAACCGTTACCGGACAAGTCAGCATCCCCGTCGGACAGCGGGGAAACTCAAATCATCCCTCTGGCCGAAACCGAAAAAAAAGAGATCGAGCGGGCTTTGCGGATTTGTTCAGGCAATATCAGGGAGGTTTGCAAGAGGCTGGGAATCAGCCAGGCGACGTTATACCGGAAGATTCAAGAGTACGGTCTGAGAACCGGGCAATTCAAAAAAAAAGTTAAAGGAGATAAATCGTGAATCCAATCCATCGACGGTCATTTCTGAAATGCGGGCTGGCCGGCGCCGGTTTATTGACAGGTTTCTCTTCCAGGGTGGGATATGTACAGGCTGCGGAGTGCGGCGCCACGGTCGATCAGGTGGCTCTGGGCAACACGGGGATACACCTGTCCCGATTTGCGATGGGAACCGGGACACGCGGCTGGGAACAGGTGTCCGACCAGACCAAGCTGGGGCAGCAGAAGTTTGATGCGCTCATGCGGCATGGCTACGACCGGGGAATCAACTTCTGGGACATGGCGGACATATACGGCTCCCATCCGTATGCGGCAAAAGTGTTGAGAAGCTACCCGCGCGAAAAACTGGTTCTTCTCTCCAAGCTGTGGCCCGAACCATTGAATTGGAAACCGGAAAACGACCCTAAGAAAGACTTCGACCGGATTCGTCTCGAAATCGGAACGGACTATCTTGACATCGTTCTGCTTCACGGCCAGAACACGCCGAATTGGCCGGAGGAAAAGAAGGCGTGGATGGAGGTCCTGTCCGCCGAGAAAGAAAAAGGGAATATCCGCGCGCTGGGATGTTCCTGCCATTCTAGCGAGGGGCTGAGAGCCGCCGCAAAATCACCGTGGGTCGAAGTGGTCCTGGCGCAGATCAACCACAAGGGCGGGGAAGAGTACCGGATGGGCGGCCCGGTGGAAGAGGTTACCGGCATATTGAAGGAATTACGCGCGGCGGGCAAAGCCATTCTGGGCATGAAACTGTACGGCTGCGGAACGCTTGTGGAACCGGATCAGCGCGAAGCTTCTCTGAATTATGTACTGAAAAATAACCTGGTAGATGCCGCGACCATCGGATTTCTCCGTGAGGCCGAAATAGACGAGCATATTGTGCGGACTGGGAGAATCTTGAGTAGTTGATGCGGGGATAGGTATTCCCTCCCCCCCCATCCCCCTCTCCAAGTATGGAGAGGGGGAGAAGAAAGGACTGTATAGATGAGCCAAAAACTAAAATGGGGTATTCTCTCCACGGGGCGAATCGCCCGGACCTTTGCGAGAGATCTCCGCGAATCCCGCACGGGCGAACTGATCGCCATCGGAAGCCGCACACAGGAAGCCGCGGAGCAGTTCGGCGAGGAATTTGGAGTCAAGTACCGATATCCCACATACACGGGAGTTCTTGAAAACCCCGAAGTCGAGGTGGTTTATATTTGCCCGATCAATCCGTTGCACGCCGAATGGGCCATCGAGGCCGCGGAGGCAAAGAAACATATTCTGTTAGAGAAACCGTTTACCGTGAATGTGCGGGAAGCGGAACAGGTCATCGAAGCGGCCCGCCGGAACGATGTGTTTCTTATGGAAGCGTTCATGTACCGCTGCCATCCGCAAACAAAGCGGCTTGTGGAGTTGATCCGAGAGGGCGCCATCGGCCAGGTTCGTATTATTCAGGCGACATTTAGTTTTTATGCCGAGTTGCCTGTAGACAGCCGGATTCTGGAGGCGCGTCTGGGTGGCGGTGGGATTCTGGACGTCGGCTGCTATTGTGTTTCGATGTGTCGATTAGTTGCGGGCGCGGCAATGGGTCGGGATTTCGCCGAGCCGATTGATCTCCATGCCGTCGGTCGCCTGCGAGAAGACGGCGGCGTGGATGACTACACCGCCGGGATCGCGAAATTTCCGGGAGATATTGTAGCCCAGTTTTCGTGTGGTGTCGGCGTGGAGCAGGACAACACCGTTCGGATTTACGGCACAGAGGGACATATCTTTTTACAGGAACCCTGGGTTCCCGGTCCCCAGGGACAACCGGCCTGCATTCACCTGCGAAAAAGAGGAGAGAAAAAAGGGCAAAAAATAGTGGTTACCGACGGCAGACGGCTTTATACTATTGAGGCCGATCTTGTTGCGGAGAATATCGCCGATCGCCAGGCCCCGCCACCCGCAATGACCTGGGATGACACGCTCGGAAACATGCGGATGCTGGATCGCTGGCGCAACGCGATTGGACTGATTTACAATTTCGAGTAGGACAGGCTTCCGCGCCTCTCAGCCCCGTCAACCCAGTAGGACAGGCCTCCGCGCCTGTCAGCGCATTGGCAGGACAGGCCTCCGTGCCTGTCAAGACGGCGAGGTAATGAAAATGAAAACGACGCAGACCCGCCCCCCTGATTCTCCCGGCTTCACCTTGATTGAACTGCTGATCGTTGTGGCGATTATCGGCATTCTCGCGGCCATCGCCGTGCCGAATTTCCTGAACGCCCAAGTCCGTGCAAAACTCGCTGCATACCAGTCCGACAGCCGCAACCTCGCTCAAGCCTACAATATGTACAAAATGGACAGAAACGAATGGCCGCCTCATATCGACACGGACCCGGCACAACATCGGTTTGTGACTTCTCCGGTCGCTTACATGAGCAGTTCGGTTTACGATCCATTCCAGAAGGGATTGACAAAGGAGCAGGTCCCCGAAGTTGTCAACACGCAGAATCAGTATCACATGGAACCCGCCGAATTGCCGTTTGGCTGGTTCGCTCCGAACAAGAATCGCTATGCCCAGTTCTATAGTGAGCTCCCGAAATGCCAGTACACGGTTCTCTCATTCGGTCCGGATCGGAAGTGGCAGGGAACCGAACTGTATGATCCGAGCAATGGCGTGAAAAGCCTGGGCGATCTGTTCTGGCCGGTGCAAGGAAAGTGATTTTTTTCTGACAATTGCAGCAGACTGATTCTATAATTCAATTGGGCATAATTCCGCAACATCTTGATTTCGCGGCAATATGCCGAATGTTTTGTATTTCAAGAGCGGTGAAATGAAAAGAATCTTCTCCTTTCCATGCTGCAACAGAGCGGTTTTCGGGATATTTGTGCTGCTGTATACCCAACTCGGCATGACAAGTGTTTCCCACAGCGAAGGGATCTACTTCAAACCGATCTTCGCGGGCGGCATCACGGACAGTTTCATAGGCGAACCTCATACAAACAGCCTCAGCGTCGCCGATTTCAATGATGATGGGATACCCGATTTTGCACACTATTGGTATACGTACGGTCGATGGGCAGCAACTGGTGCAACCTTATGGTACGGCAACGGAGATGGAACACTGAAGGTAGGCAAAGGGTGGTCCGGAATACTCTCTGAGGCGGATGCACCATTTCCCGGAGATTGGGATGAGGATGGTCGGGACGACGTGCTTATTTGGCATCGGTCTGGCGACGTGCGCCTTGAGTCCTGGATCTCAAAACAAGATGGGAGCTGGGAGAAGGTAGGACACGTACTGGTATCCCATTGCCTGTCCAGTTCCCCGGAATTCAGATCCGGGGATTTTGATGGAGATGGACATATCGATATTCTCGCCAAATGCGAATCCGGCTACCTAAACCTTCTGCTCGGAAAAGGTGACGGACAGTTTGATAAAGTGCAATTCAATATCCAAGCGGATAACGGAATCGTTGTTTTTGACTATGACGGAAACGGATGCGATGATTTACTGGTTCCCTGCGGCGAATCCGTATGGGTCTACACAGGACAAAACGACCGTTCTGCCGTATTCCAATCGCACTCTGTAATTCCCCTGCCCTTCGCACCCATATCCTCCCTTTGTACGGACATAAACATTGATGGGATCGCCGACATCCTATTTGTGTCATCGGCGGGAATCTACTCGCTGATCGGAGAAAATCCCGGAGAGTTCCAACATTCTCTCGCGGAGACACCCATCGACCTGAATCCAGAGCACGTAGTCTCGGCGGATATGGACGGCGACAATCTGACGGATCTCATTTCCTGGACAGGCGCGGTGATATCAATCTATTCCGGTGACGGAAACGGCAATTTCACAAAAGAGGCAGAAACCGTTGTCCCGTATTTCAAGGAAGTTTTTGCGGCTGCGGTTGCGGACATGAATCAAGACGGTCGTTCGGATATCCTTGTCGGTGGCAGCTATACAAATGGCAAATTCT
This sequence comes from Candidatus Omnitrophota bacterium, assembly GCA_029557025.1. Classification (GTDB taxonomy): domain Bacteria; phylum Hinthialibacterota; class Hinthialibacteria; order Hinthialibacterales; family JAKPRU01; genus JAKPRU01. The sequence continues at coordinate 7,468 of JAKPRU010000489.1, forward strand.
CGCCCCAATTGATCGCGCTAATGGGGACAGAACAGTCCCCGACCCCGACACCTACCGCCACTCCCTCTCCGACGCCGATTCTGTACCCGTCCCCCACTCCAACCTCAATCCCTTCCATTCCCGGCGCAGTTGTATTGTCTCCTGAAATGAACCTTGCCGAGGAAATTGTGAATGCCTCCGACGGAGCTGTGTTCCTACTGGAACCGGGAGTCTATCGTATAGAAGAATGGGCTTTTCTGCGCCAAAATGAATATCGGATTCCAATAGTCCAAAAGAACTTTTCTCTGATCGGCATCGAACCATCTCAGCCGCCGGATGTATGGGCCTCTTTTGAGATAGAGAACGCAACCGTTCATTTTCAGAATCTGAATGTCCATCCTGCCCGGAAATTCATGACGGTTTTCGCTTTGCGCAATTCATCCGCGACTTTGCTTAACAACACTGTTTTCGGGACAGACTGTATCCTATACACTCCCTATGGTGGAGTTGCTACAATCGCCCTGCCGGTGATATCTATCGAGAATTGTATCGAAACCTCAATAAACCTGATTCATAACTCCATCGGCCCAGGTGGTGCAACCTGGGATCGAAATGCTCCGAATATGTCGATTGAGAATTGCAGGGACCTGACAATAGATCTCCTGGAGAACAACTTATTTGGAAGTCCAGGGCAAACAATTTATATAGATGGTCAGCCCAGGGAAACCACGCCTGGCGGTAATGCCGTGGAAATCAGCGGTTGCACGGATGTTGTTCTCAACTTGCATTCCTCCTGGGTAGTGGGAGGAGGAAACACCGGTAACGGAGTCCAGGTAGACAATTCCACAGTGAATATCACGGGTGGCACGATCGTGGGCGGAGCGGGTTACACCAATGTAATCGGCACCGATGGAGGAATCGGATTGATCGCTCAGAATGCCTCTATTGTGAAGCTGTTGGACACAGAGGTATTCGGCGGTAAGGGTGGAGACGGCCTGGTGCCGGGAATCGATGGCGAGCCGACTTATTCGGATGCAACTTCAACCATCCTGTGGGAGACGTTTATCCCGCTGTGGTTTCGGTATTGAGCTGGGCGTTCAACCCCCTCTGTGTGTCCCCCAATCTTTGGGGGAGAGAGTTTCAGCTAATTCGCGTGTGTGAGAGACAGAAAAACTGGTTGTTCAATCACGTTGCAGGGGCAATGCAGGCGTCGCCCCCTATAACGTGATATGACTACATCTTCCTTAACCGATCCACACACTCAATCAGACTTGCGGCGATGTACTCGTTGTCCTCTTCCGTCATGATCGGATGAAGCGAAAC
>JAKPRU010000046.1 GCA_029557025.1 Candidatus Omnitrophota bacterium
GTCTATACGGTTTCCCAACTCACCGAGGAGCTGCGACTCCTGCTGGAAGAGGACTACGCCCACGTGATTGTGGAGGGGGAAATCTCCGGCTGGAAGGTCTCTAGCGCCGGACATGTTTATTTCCGCCTGAAAGATGAAAACGCCGTTCTGGAAAGCGTGATCTGGAAGAGCGACATGCGTCGTCTGGGTCGTCTGAGCCTGGGGGACGGGCAGGCGGTTCGCTGTACCGGGCGTCTGACGATATACCCTCCGCGCGGTCAATACCAAATGGTTGTGGAAGAAATTCAGTTGGCCGGCTTGGGACGGCTGCAACAGAGATTCGAGGAGCTGAAACAACGTCTTCAACAGGAAGGGCTGTTTGATGAAACGCGAAAGAAACCGTTGCCCCCTTTCCCCCAACGGATCGGAATTGCGACTTCCTCAACGGGTGCGGCCATCCAGGATTTTTTGAAAATTGTGCGAGAGCATCATCTGCCGCTGGAAATTGTCATTGCATCCTGCCGGGTTCAGGGGATCGAGGCTCCATCTGAGATAGCCCGCGCGTTGCGGGACCTGGATCGCATGGGGCTGGATTGGTTGATTACCATGCGGGGCGGCGGATCGCTGGAGGATCTCTGGGCGTTCAACGAGGAAGTTGTGGCCAGGGCCATCGTATCCTGCAGGACGCCGGTGGTCAGTGCGGTGGGGCACGAAGTGGATTTTACCATTGCCGACTTTGTGGCGGACATGCGTGCGCCGACTCCCTCGGCGGCGGCCCTGCTGCTGGTCGATCTGTTCAAAGGGCACCGGGCGGTCCTCTTGCAGTTTCGGTCGGACCTGAGAAAGCATATTCGGACGGAATTGAATCGCCTGGCTGTGCAGATGGAGAACCTGCGCCGTTCGCTTCAGCGGTATCATCCCCGTGCATTGGTGGAACAATACCGGCAGCGTCTGGATGGTTTCGCCGACCGGATGAACCGGGAGTTGCGGAATCAGCTGGAGACGGATCGAACGGCGGTGCAGGGATGGACGCATCGCCTGTTGAACGGGACACAGCGACGGCTTCAGGACATGCGTCACCGAACACAAACCATTGGCGCACGTCTGGAGGTACTCCGTCCGCAGGCCACGCTGAGGCGCGGATTCGCTATCTGTGAGCGAACCGACACTCGGGAAATCATTTTCAGTCCGAGGCAGGTACGGCCCGGAGACCGGCTTCGTATTCACGTGCGCGATGGAAAATTCGGGGCGCAGGCAATCCTGTCGGACCCGATGCAAGAATCATGTTGTGAGGATCAGAATGACTGAGGAAACGACCTTTGAGTTCGAAAAAGCAATGGAACGGCTGGAGCAGATCGTCGCCGCTTTCGATTCCGGCGAAATGACTTTGCGCGAGATGGAGGCTTCGTTTGTGGAGGGCATGGAACTGATTAAGAAATGCTCGGCATATCTTGATGAAGTCGATCTCCGTGTGAGGACTCTTTCTGAGGCAGGAGCGGAACAGACTGCGAACACTATCTGATCCTGCACAGTCCGCTTTTACCCTTCTGCCTCCGGGAGAGAGTTCAGGGCGAGGGAAAATGTACAGCGGGCCTCCATATCCAATGAGGGAAAAACTCAACATCCGTCAGGCCAGGCGTCCGTGCCTGCCGTTTATCTATTTCTCCCCCGTCCGCCGGACCTCTTTCACTAACCGATTTACTTCTTCTGTGAGAATCGGCTCAATCTCCTGTTTCCAGGGACCGTGCAAGCCATAGTAGATCATGGATTCCTCAACCTCATAGCCACCTTCCCGAAGTAGCCGAATCGTCGGAATGTAGGCCGGCGTGTCGTTGGCATAAGCGGCTACCCATGTGCGGTCTTTGCCGAACTGATACTTGAACAGCAGTGAATAATCCGACACCACTTCACCGCCGAGCGCAATGATCAGGAAATCCTTTCCAATGCCCCACACTTGCACGGGGCAGGGATGCTGTTCCGGAATGCTCCCGTTCTCCTCCAGCGTTTCCAAAAGATACTTTGCGCGGTTTCGTATGAAACGGTTTTTATCTTCGAGCTGCTTCTGTAGCTCTTCCCGTGTAGGAGCGGCGCTAAGCGGAAGATAGACACTGGAAAACGCCGTCCGAATTGTTCCGTCTACCGGCGTCATCGGCCCATTCAGTACTGTTTCGACGGCCTGACTGAGTTCCTGTCCATGTTGCCGGGCATATTCCAGTCCTGTCCGGGGAGATGGATTGGCATCCGCGCCGCAGCCCGCGAAGAAAAGGGCCGTAGCGCCGGGATGTTGTTTTTCCAAGTATTCCTGTGCATACCCGGCGTAATCGCCGCAGATCCCGTAGTCGCTCAATGTTGTGTTATGACAGGCGTAGCCGAAGAGAATCGCCTTCAGATTGCCTTGGGAGTCCGTAACCTTCAGAACCGGGACATCGTGGTCCACCGTCCCGATCGGATTGTCGCGCATAACCACCTGGCCGGGCACAAAGAGTCGGCGATTCATCGCGAATCCGGCCGTGCCGTTGCCGCGCTCCATCTTCGCCGGTTCGAGATGTTCCAACGCGCTCAGAATCACGTTCACCATTTTGTCTTCCAGGTCCCGGGTGTACCCACGGATTCTCTCCCATTCTTCGGGCGGAAGATCGTACATGCTTCGGAGGTTTTCACCGACAACCGGCCCGGTATGTGTGTGGGACGCGGTCAACAGGATCGCCGAGCGCGGCAAACCGGTTTTCTCGGAGACTCGTGCGGCAACGTTGTCGCTCAGTTCCGCCGTCAAGCCTATGATGTCCGTGGTCAGAAACACGGCCTGTTTTCCGCCCGTGTCCTCGATGGACAGCGCCTTGGTATAGAGATCCTGAACGACACCCTGGGATGGC
>JAKPRU010000514.1 GCA_029557025.1 Candidatus Omnitrophota bacterium
ATCCACGCGGCCATGGCCGTGTGACGTTCCAGATCCAGAATGCGGTGTTGATCGTCTGTCGATTCAGTTCTCGGAGGGCATTCCTGAAAGACCAGGATTCCGCCCCGGTCACAAGCGTCATAAAAGGATGCCGACTCATACTGTCGGCCATTTCTCACCCAAACTGAATTGAGGTTCAGCGAAAGAATCTTCTCCAGCGGGCGATATAAAGATTTTGCGAGATCCGTCTCGAACAGGTCCGTCCCATCCCACGCGGTTCCCCGGACCGTTGCAGGCTTGCTGTTGACCAGAAGTGTCCCGTTATCCGACCACTCGATGGACCGAAAGCCGATGGAAAAATCGAAACTGTCCAGTATAGTCTCGCCTTGTCGAAGCTGGATTCGGGCGGGATATAAGTACGGTTGTCCCATACCGGCGGGCCACCAGAGGACGGGATCATTCTCCTGAAGAGTGAGTCGGAAACGGTTATATCCGGGTTTCACGGTCTCCGGCAATCCCCAGTTGTGGTAAAGCGGTAATTGCTTCGGTTTGTCCGGCAGGCGAATCGTTGCGTATGTATGCACTCGAACCTCTTCGGGGGTGTCGTTCTGAACGCGGAGATCGAGTTCGACTGTGCCGGAACGACGATCGGGTGTCAGGGTTGTGTTTGCCCCGATCGCCAGGAAACGAATCTTCGGCATTGTCGTAATCCGCACTTTTCCCTCTATTCCGCAGCGGTGAAGCAGAATCTGTGGAAGATCGGGGTACGGGAACGGCGATCCTTTGAGGGCGGCGAACCGAATCGCAAGCCGATTCCGTCCCTCTGCACGCAAATAATCGCCAAGCGCGTAGAGATTGCATTCCAGCCGGTACTCCGGTCGGCCAAGTTCATGCCCGTTCAGCCACACACCGGTTACGCCATACGCACGTTCCAATTCCAGCGCCTGATTTTCTACGGGGCGACCGGCAGGCCAATAAAACTCATTTGCCATCCACCATTCCATTTCCGACAACCAGGCAAACTCTTCTGGAGTCTCTGCCTTGCGTGGGTCCGGAATG
>JAKPRU010000523.1 GCA_029557025.1 Candidatus Omnitrophota bacterium
GGGAGGGGACTCTCTTTCCTCACCCCCCTGTCCCCCTCTCCAAGTCTGGCGAGGGGGGGGAGAGCCGACACACCTTTCCAGTTGTTCCTGCCAGGCGTCCAGCCGCTTGAGACGATCATCGGGGGCGACGTCTTCCTCATCCGCGAAATCATCCGCCGCACGCGCAAACGCATAGATACTCGCCACCGCCCCACGCATATTCCGGGGGACCAGAAACGATGCCACCGGGAAATTCTCGTAATGCCCCCGGACTATGCGCAAACAATGGCGATATGCAGCCTCGATTTCACGATCCATCATTTACTCAGTGGTAACGCAGATTCTCGCCCTCTCTCACCGGGAGCTGGCTGGGGTGAGGAATTCTCAGATATTGGTCCTATGCGTCCCATTCGACCCATTCCCTCTTTTCCTGCACTGGAACAACCTTACCACACCCCCTCGGGAATAATCAAAACCCCAGCCCTTAAAAAGAAAACCGGGGACGCACCCTGCACCCCCGGAATTTTGACCGGAACACCAACCGACCGGAATTATGCAACTTGCACTTTGATCTGTTTCGGTTTCGCGGCTTCGGTTTTCGGAGCGGTAATCATAAGCACCCCATTCTTGTATTCAGCGGTTACCTTGTCACGATCCACTGTGCCCGGAAGTACCACGGAGCGGGAAAACGCGCCGTAGCTGCGTTCGATTCGATGCCAATTCCGGCCTTTGTCTTCTTTCTCCTGCTTCCGCTCGCCTTTCAGGGTCAAAACGTTGTCCGTGATAGAGATATCTACACTGTCTTTCTCCATGCCCGGAAGGTCTGCCTTGATGATGATCTTGTCCGCCTCTTCGCAGATATCCAACGCCGGCGCAAATCCAGCTCCGAACAACCCAGGCTCAATGTCGCCAAACATCTGGGTATCGAACAACCGGTCAATTTCGCTCCGAAGAGTATTCAGCGCGCGAAACGGTGATAAGAATCTCCGTCCTTCATAGGGTACAAGATCCATGGTTTTTTACCTCCTTGCGTTCATCAGTTTAGCGTTTGTGCCCACTTAAAAAGCATCCCCCATGCCAAACACCTAAGTTCTTTATCATCAAATAGATATGTTCATTCAATTCCTTCCTGACTGTGTCATATTGGCACAGTCTTATCGTGTCATGCCTGCAAAGATGTCATCCGAGGAAACAGGATTTCTTCCTCTAAATCCAAAAGACAAAAGAACCAGGACCAGTCAGCAGGATGACAAAGAATATTGGCGTCAAAGCCGAGACCGTCGTTGAGATATGCAACATTGTTTTGTCCTCCTCTGCTGCCCGCCAACCAGCAGACCCCCGATTCTTTCACCTCATCCATTCGCCCCGGCACTTATGCCGCATACTGGTGTTTGGAATAAGGGCATCATACTCTCACATACCCCGATGTCAATCGGAAATTCGTTGGCCTCCGGAGAAGTGATCTTTCACTTCTGCCCGCCTGTTTTCCGCTGCTTTCGAATGACTGGCGCAAGCGCTCGAAGAGTCTCATTCACCGATTCACCATCGGGGAACACATCCAGCAGGTCCGGGGCGATGACAACGAGGTTTGTTCCCTCGGCGTATCTCTCTGCAGTCGCACCGCTCCGCTGAAGTCGTATTCCGGCCTCATTGTGTCACGGTCGATTGTTTCTATGCTTTTGCCAGCCTTCTTCTTCATATCGCCTCCGTTCTCTCCGCGTCGCACGCTTGCCCAACCTACCTCACCCCCAACAACACCTCCATCGTCAACTGATCCAGCTTCTCATACCGTAACGGATGCTTTACAAGTTGTTTTCGGTCCAGTTTCGCCTTCTTGAGCGCCTGGGCATTGGCGCGGGAGTACTTTCTCGACAGCGCCTGAAGTTTCGGATCCTCTACAATGATCTCCTTTACAAGCCCCTGGATCTCCGCGTCCCCGTTCCATTTCTCTACTTTTTCCTTGAGAATCAGATACGTGCGCATACACCCGGCGGCAAAATCCTTTACCCCGGTCCGATCTTCCGTCCGGTACGCGTGCGCATCGAAATGACGCGAACCGGCATAGCCGGAATCCTCTAATAATTTCACCAGGAAAAAGGCCGCCTTAATCATCTCCGAGCCGAATCGGAGATCCTGATCGAACCGCGAGTATTTCTGATCGTTCAGGTCGATATGGAATAGTTTCCCGGCTTCAAGCGCCTGCGCGACCGCATGGGGAAAATTCAGCGCGGCCATCTGCTCGTGCGCCACTTCGGGATTCACACCCACCATGTCCGGGTAGTCGAGTGTGGTTATGAATCCCAGGTACGCTCCGGTAGTCGGGAAATACAGATCCCCCCGTGGCTCGTTCGGCTTTGCTTCCAGCGCGAATTTCAAATCATACTTCTGATCCCGTACATACGCGCACAAAAAATTCATCGCTTCCCGGAACCGTTTGATCGCCTCTTGCGGATTCTTGCCGAAATCGACCTCGGCGCCTTCCCGACCGCCCCAGAATACATAAACCGTCGCCCCCAGCTCGATTCCCAGGTCGATGGCGTTCATCGTCTTCTGAATGGCGTACGCTCGGACACGCGCATCGTTGGAGGTGAATGCCCCGTCTTTGAATACCGGGTCATAGAACAGGTTCGTAGTCGCCATCGGCACACACATTCCGTAATCGTTCAGCGCCTTCTTGAATTCTTTAACGATCTTGTTGCGCTGGGCAAGCGTGGCGTCGATGGGCACCAGGTCGTTATCATGGAAATTCACGCCGTAGGCTCCCAGTTTCGAGAGCATCTGTACCGCCTCAATCGGGGCGTAACCCTTTCTGGTCACATCCCCGAACGGGTCCCGGCCCGAATTGCCAACAGTCCACAGGCCGAATGTGAATTTGTGTTCCGGTTTGGGTGTATACGCATCGCTCATGGTTTAAAAACCTCCTTTTGACCATGTATTTACCGTTGGTCCTTCAAGAATTCCCTTTTGGGTTGCGTATCGATCTCTGATCGATTAAAAATCTCCTTTCAGGAAACAAGTTTGGTCAGCGCATGGCAACTCTGTTGAATCGGCGGATACAGGGAATGATACACCTGGTAATAATCCTCATATTGCTTGTGTCGTTCCTCGTTGGGAGCGGTGCGCGAAATGACTTTGATGATGGCGTCGCAGGCTTCGGGAATGGAGTTCCAGATTCCCGCTCCGACCCCAGCCATAATCGCGGCTCCGAGCGCCGGGCCTTCATCCGAGTTGATAATACAGATTTCCGTGCCGTAAATGTCCGCTTGTAGCTGACGCCAGAATGCGCTTTTCGCGCCGCCGCCGGTAGCCCGGATTTCGTCTATGGCTACCTGTTGCTCGCGCACAATTTCCAGACTGTCGCGCATGGCGAACGTAACACCTTCCAGAAGTGCCCGAATCAGATGCTCGCGCTTGTGACGGATGGTCAGGCCGATGAATCCGCCGCGTGCATGGGGATCTTTGTGCGGGGTCCGTTCCCCTGTCAAGTACGGCAGGAAAATCAGCCCTTCCGCTCCGACCGGCGCCTGGTCCGCAAGCCGTGTGAGGACATCGTAGGGATCGATTCCTTCACTCTCTGCTATGCGTCGCTCATCTCCGGCCACCACATCCCGATACCAGCGCAGCGACATGCCCGCCGAAAGCACCACTCCCATCAGGTACCACCGGTTCGGCACCGAGTGGCAGAACGTATGCACCCTGCCTTTCGGATCCACCCGGACCCGGTTGCACGGCGCGAACACCACGCCGGAGGTTCCCAGCGAGGAAAGCACACGCCCCTCGACCACAACCCCCGTGCCCGTTGCCCCGCAGGTATTATCCGCACCCCCCCCGACAACAGGCGTGCCCGCTGCCAGCCCGGTTTCATCCGCCACTTTCTTCGTGACGCTCCCGATAATGTCGGTGGACTCGTACATCGGCGGCATCCAACTTTCGGGAATGCCGAGTGCCTCCAGAACCTCTGGGCACCAAGTTCGTTTCGGCACGTTGAACAGAAGGGTTCCTGCGCCGTCGGAAACTTCGGCGGCCAACTCGCCGGTCAGACGATACCTCACATAATCCTTTGGAAGCAGCAATGTCGCCGTTTTATTGAAGTTCTCCGGCTCTTTATTCTTAAGCCAAACCACTTTCGGGGCGGTGAATCCGGTCAGCGCCGGGTTGCAGGTCAACTCATGCAGACGTTTCTCGCCGACTTTTTGCGTGATCTCTGCGCATTCCTCCGCCGTGCGACTGTCGTTCCATAAAATCGCCGGACGGACCACATTCCGGTCCTTGTCCAGAAAAACAGAACCGTGCATCTGTCCCGACAGCCCGATACCTTTGATTTCGTTCTTGTCAATCTTCCCAGAGGAAAGGCATTCGTGCAAAGAACCAACCGTCGCCTGCCACCAGTCTTCCGGGTTCTGTTCTGTCCAGCCCGGATGCGGTGTCAGCAGAGGATATTCCTTTATGCTCGATGCCACCGCCTGGCCCTTCTCGTTGAAAATCGCCGTCTTTGTTCCCGATGTTCCTACATCAATGCCGATGATATACGCCATCATTCTGCTCCAATTTTGTGATTTTCCCTTCTTCTTCTTCTTCCCCCCGTTCACGGGGGAGGTCGAAGGGGGCAAAAATCTCTGCCCTCAATCTCCCGATGTCGTCCGTGCGGGGAACCACCCTGGCTGCCCGAAAGACCTGTGCCGATTCTGTGTCCACATCCTGCAATGATGAACTATCCCGCCGAATCTTTCAACCGAACAGATACCTGTCACTTTGCCGAGTGCGTATCCGGTCCGCCACGGGATTGCACGCCAGGATCGTCTGCCGGCCGAAATGCCTGCCGTTGCATCCCTCCGCCGGCCTCTTTGAAAGCCCTCTCTGTTTGCATGGCGGAAAGGACAGCCTCCGGTGAGAGTTATAGATGGATTTCTGAACACGTTGAATAAAGGTAAAATAAATAGTGACTTGCTAAAAGAGAGGACCGAACGCAACGATGCGATCGATTGTGCGACGGGTGCGCCTGCAGGGAATCGGGAACTTGGCGAACCGTTACCGAATTCACGCGAGCGGATTCACTTTGCATCCGGTAACGACTAATTTTCCGCTCGCAGGCTCGCCCCGCGCAAATGCAGAACGTCTACAATACGCATTACACCGCAACGGCGGAACTCGCGGCTTTTGCTGGGGGCCGTTAAAGAGTTATCATTCGACAGATAGGAAGGTGCAAACATGGAGAGTAAGATAGCCCAAGCGCTGAATTTGAAGTACTATCCCGTCGCCGTTCTCTGGACTGATGAGAAGCCTGCGAAAGCCAAAAGTTTTAAAGAGGGCAAATGGGGATGTGTCCTGTGGATGTTCGCCGCTGCGGCGAAAGGGAATACCGCGGCCTTTGATAAAAGCACATACGGCTGCTGGGGCGGCGGAGTCGGCTTGGGATTCGGAAACCAGTATCTCAATTTTCCCGGTGGCATTGAATGTTTCTATTCCTTTTTGTCCTCGGGAAATGACAATTGGGAAAAGGGTCGCGATATAGCCGAGAAACTTGAATCAGTGGTAAGTGAAGATTTTCTCGGAGAATTCCGCCATGGGGAAGGTTATATCCGAACCCCGGAACTCGTGAAACAGTTCGTTGATACCATGCCGATTATGGAAGTCCCCCAAAAATATGTTGTCTTTAAACCGTTACCCGATGTAGAACCGGGCATGGAACAGCCCGAGGTTGTTGTCTTTCTTGCTGATCCGGACCAACTCTCCGCCCTCGTGGTCCTGGCGAATTACGCCAGGGAGGGCAACGAGAACGTCATCATTCCATTTGCTGCCGGCTGCCAACAGATCGGGATCTTTGCGTACCGTGAGGCACGGTCAGATACTCCTCGCGCGGTTATCGGCCTGACAGACCTTTCTGCAAGAAAGAATCTGAAAAAGCAGATTGACCGGAATATGTTCTCATTTGCCGTGCCGTGGCGTATGTTCCGGGAAATGGAAGACAATGTAGAAGGGAGCTTTCTCGAGAAAGAGACATGGAGATCGCTTGCCCGCGAACCATAGCCCAGACAGGATATTTGGGGCATGGGCGCGGTTTGCCCACTCCCGGCGCTCTTGCAAGAGGCCCCCGCGGACAGATACATCGCAGAATGCGATTTTTTGCCCTCAGGGAACCTGTGGGGGATTTGTTTTCGGCGGGGATCGCCCGTAAAATCAACCGGTAGACAGTAAGGAACTTTCAGGATCATAAAATGTCGTTTTACGAAGAAATCGACCTTGGAAAACTGCAACAACGCCTGCGAGAGGCGCTCCAGGAGGATATCGGCAATGGCGATGTGACAACTGCCGCCGTTGTGCCCCGAGACCGGGCAGGAGAATCCGTTGTTATTGTCAAGGAGGACGGC
>JAKPRU010000529.1 GCA_029557025.1 Candidatus Omnitrophota bacterium
GCGGAAATCGTGGCAGAAGCGGGCCAGATGGGCGCCGTGACGATTGCAACAAACATGGCCGGACGCGGAACGGATATCAAACTGGGCGAAGGAGTGGCCGAGTTAGGGGGCCTTCACATCCTGGGCACAGAGCGGCATGAGGCCCGTCGTATCGATAATCAGCTGCGGGGCCGTGCAGGCCGCCAGGGGGATCCAGGCTCCTCACGGTTCTTCCTGTCCCTTGAGGATGACCTCATGCGGATCTTCGGCGGTGAACGCATCAAGCGGATTGCCGAGCGGTTCGGGATGCAGGAAGGCGAAGTCCTCGAGCATCGAATGGTAACCCGCGCCATTGAATCCGCCCAGAAAAAGGTGGAGGAACACAATTTCGATATCCGGAAGCATATTCTGAAATACGACGATGTGATGAATCGCCAGCGGGAAGTGATTTACTCGCTGCGCAAAGATCTGCTGAACGGCGAGGACCCCAGCAAAGATCTCTGGTCGATGTGCGAATGGGTGATTGATTACATCGCCGGAAATTATGCGGCAGCACGGGAAAAAGAGGAAAACGCACAGAAAGATCTTCTTGCGTCGATTCAATTCCATTTCGGTCTGCACCCCCCCGAAGGCACGTCGGCCGAGGAATGGCTGGCGCTGGATGGATCGGACGAGAGACTCCAGGACCGTTTGAAAGAATTAGCGCGGGAAGCGTTCGATGCAAAAGTCCGGGATTTAGGGGAAGATTTGGCCCAGCATGTTATGTCGCACATCATGCTGCAAACCGTGACATCGAAATGGAAAGACCATCTGCATACGATGGATACCCTGCGGGAAGGTGTGGGATTGCGGGCCTACGGGCAAAAAGATCCGTTGATCGAATACCAGCAGGAGAGTTACACTCTGTTTGAGGAGATGTACCGGAGCATTCAGCGGGATGTGGTCACCCTCTGGTTCCGTGTGCAGGTGAATCGGGAGGCCCCACCGGAAAAACCGCGCATCCCCGTTTCCGGCGTTCGACGTCGGAAATTAAGCCCTGCCGAACGAGCCGCATTGCGGAGCCGCTTGCAAAAACAGCCGGAGGAGGAAAAAGAGGGCGAAACGGCAACTGCAGAACAGCCCACCCGTCTCGCTCGAACCTCCGAAACGAAAACAAAAGTAGGACGCAATGATCCCTGTCCCTGTGG